>JAPVVG010000175.1 GCA_028571455.1 Desulfobacteraceae bacterium
AAAGCAACTGAGATCTGCTCTGAAACAACACTTCTCGGCAAATCATCTCTTACAAAAGACCATTTTAAAATTGTAACCGGGCCTGTAATCATTCCTTTTACAATCTTTTCAGTTTTACTCTGAGCATATGTGATCCATTTAGCAGTCATAGGCTCAGGCCTGCTGACATCTCCATAAATTACAGGAGGTTTTACACATCTGCTGCCATAACTTTGAACCCATCCGTTTTTTGTAAACCCGAATCCATCGAGCATTTCGCCAAAATACTCGACCATATCATTCCTCTCAGGTTCACCGTGCACCAACACGTCAAGTCCAATTTCTTCCTGAAAAGCAATACAATTATCGATATATTCTTTAATTCCGGTTTCATAAAACTCTTTTGAAATGTTGTTATTTTTATAATCTCTTCTTAATTTTCGAATTTCCGGTGTTTGCGGGAAACTGCCGATTGTAGTCGTAGCCAGTTCAGGATATTTCAAAACAGCTTTCTGAGCTTTTATTCTGTCTTCAAACTTATCGGTTCTTTCCTTTTTTACAAGATTCTTCAATCTGGACTGGACTGTATTATTATGAATTTTCGTTGAGACTCTTTTTTCTTCAATCGCTTCTTTGTTAGCAGTTACTTTTTGCTTATCTTCTTCACATAATTTTACACCGTGAAAAAGTTTGGAAATCAAATTAACTTCATCAAGTTTTTCCATTGTAAATGATAACCAGGTTTTTAAATCATTATCTAAACTATCTTCATATTTAAGAGAATATGGCACATGCAGAAGTGAACAACTGCTTGATACGATTATGTTTTCCCTGTTGACCTTCTCTGAGACTTTATTTAACAGCAATATGCTTTTTTCAAAATCATTTACCCAGATATTTCGTCCATCGACGACTCCGGCAATCAGCTTTTTATCTCTTAGAGTTTTAATTCCATCAAGATTTTGTTTCCCATGTATGAAATCTAAACCAATACCCCATATTGGAGTATCGATTAAAATGTTTGTGGCTTCATTTGAATGCTCAAAATAAGTTGCAACTATGATTTTTACATTGTCCGCACATTCAGTTAATTCAGAATAAGCTTTCTTTAATAGATTTAATTCATTTGAACTTGTATCTTTAACAAAAACAGGTTCATCAAACTGAACATAAACATTATCATCCAACTTGCTGATCTGTCTTATCAGCTCCTTATATACCGGAAGCACTTTATCAAACAATTGATATGTACCACCTGCTTCATCAACCCTCTTTGACAGCGCTAAAAATGTAACGGGCCCTATTATATTTATTTTTGTTTTTATACCGATCTCTTTTGCTTCCTTATATTCGTCTAAAATTTTAGTTGCATTTAAACTGTATTCATCTTTACTGCTAAGCTCAGGCACAATGTAATGATAATTTGTGTTAAACCATTTTGTCATTTCCATGGCGACACAATCTTTATTGCCTCTTGCCATTGTAAAATAGCGCTCCGTTTCATCGCTAATACTTCGAAATCTCTCTGGAATAGCGTTCAGCATAACAGCGGTGTCCAGCATGTTATCATACCAGCTAAAATCATTACTGCTGATTAAATCAATTCCTGACTCTTTTTGGTAATTCCAATGTCTGATTTTGAGTTCGTGTGAAGTTTTTTCAAGCTCAGACAGGCTGATTTTTCCTGTCCAGAAATTTTCTAATGCTTTTTTAAGCTCTCTTTGCTCCCCAATTCTGGGAAATCCTGTTATACTTGTTTTAATTTCCATTTACTTCTCTCTTTTTGTTTACGCGACAAAAAATTTTCATTCTTATACATATATTACTTTTCAATTCCATCCCTTGCCTGCACCCCTTTCTGATAGTAGTGCTTGATCTCCTTCATTTCTGTCACCAGGTCAGCCTCTTCAATAATCCTGGGATCTGCCTTTCTGCCTGTAATAATTAGTTCGACCTCTTCCGGCTTTGCCCGGATAAAATCCAGTAGCTCCTCCACGGAGAAAAGATTATAATACGTAGCAATGTTGGCCTCATCAAGGATGATCATTTGATACTTCCCTGAGCACATGATCTCCCTGACTTCCTTGAGCCCTTCCTGCGCGGCTTGAATATCTTCCTTCAGGGGTTCTCTGTAAATAAAGCAGCCACGACCGTATTGTTTTATTATAATAGATTCTGACAACTTGTCCAGGGCTTTGAGTTCGCTGTACTTCATTCCCTTGACAAACTGGGCGATATACACCTTAAAGCCTGCGCCGGCAGCACGAAGGGCAAGCCCAAAAGCAGCCGTGGTCTTTCCTTTGCCGTTGCCTGTATAAACGTGGATGTATCCTTTCATCACTCCCTCCAAACAATTTATTTTTAAGCAGGAGGAAAGTTGACCTCTCCTCCTGCATGAGATTTGAGAGCTTTGCACAACCCCCATTTTGCTCAATTCTGGTCATTGCGAGGAGCGAAGCGACGTGGCAATCTTGTGAATTATCAACATGTTTTGAGATTGCTTTCAGCCGTCGTAGCCATAGGCTACTATGGCGAAGTCTGCTCGCTTCACTCGCAATGACAATACTGGCGTTTTTCAAAGGTCTTACTTTAAGCCAATTTTCTATGGTTCAAAAAGTAACCTTTATCCCACCATAAAAGCCGATACCCGGTTCGCCATATTTATAAATTGACTGATACTTCTGATCGGTCAGATTCTCCACTCTTCCGAAAATCTTGAGCCATTTCATCATATCATAGGAAGCGGCAAGGTTGAAGAGCGTATAAGCCGGCATCGATTCGCTGTTGTCTGCATTCCGATATCTTTTCCCCGCATATTGCGCGTTGAGGTTAAGATTCAGCTTTTCCAGTGGTTTGATATTCAGGGAAGCGCCACCTGTGTGCTTCGGCCGGTATGTTAAATATTTGCCGTTATTTGCATCTTTTTCATCCTCGTTTTTTGCCTCTGTATAGGTATAGTGGGCATTGAAACTCAACCATCCAAGAGGTTTAAATGTAAAACCGGTTTCCCAGCCCTCAGTTTTGACCTTACCAACATTATAACATACATAAGTAACCGGGTCATAGCCAATCAAATCGTCAATCTTGGTATGGAAGTAGGTTACAGACAGCAATACCTTTTTATCGAACAGTTCCTGGTCTATACCCGCATCATAACCTTTGCTCTCTTCAGGCTTAAGATTAACATCACCATAGGTTGGATCATAAAGTTGCCAGAGAGAAGGTGCATGAAAACCGGTGCCGTAGCTACCCCTTACTTTGGTTCCTGTTTTCTCATAGAGATAGGCCAGCGCGCCCTTATAGGTATCTTCACCGCCGAAGGTCTGGTGATCGTCATGACGAGCGCCAAGGGTAAAAGAGAGGCCCTTAAACGGGGTCAGTTTGTTCTGTACAAAGAAACTCTTGGTGTTAACACTCTTGTTTGTGATGTTACCCCATGGACTCTGACTGTCCCCGTTTTCTTCCTGATAATCAAATCCTGCGGTGATGGTATCTATCTCACCGATAAAGAAATTATGCTGCCAGGACGCCAGTTTTGTTGTTCCGTTATATGTTCCATTAAAAACGCCATTGTTTTTTGTATATTCTCTTTTTGTTTCCGTGGTGCCAAATTTGATGATATGCTGCCACCAATCAAAAATATCCTGATCAAAATTTATAGAAACACTCGTAATATCCGTATCCTGAACCTTGTCAGCATCAGTCCCTGTGTCATCATAATCCATAGACGATTCAGAGTGACGTGCCGAAAAGCCTGCTTTTGCTGTCTCACTGATCCGGCCATCCAGCCTCACAGAGATATTGGTATCATGATAATAATCCCTTTCTGTGTTTCCCAGGTCTTCATCCGCCCTTGACACGCGCTTCATATCTAAACGTGATACAGACGCGGCATAGTTAACCTTATCGTTTGACCCGCTGACACCTACCTTTTCCCTGAATGTCTCAAATGATCCCCCTTCGGAAGACAGATAAAACTTCGGCTTTCCTTTACCTTTCTTGGTAATGATATTGATGACACCCCCTATGGCATCTGATCCATACAAAACGCTCTGCGCTCCGCGGACAATCTCAATCCTTTCGATATTATCTGTTGATAGATCTGTGATGCTCATTTTTCCATCCGTACTCATCGGATCGCCCACACGCACGCCGTCAATCATAATCAAGGTATGAGCATTACCCGTCCCGCGTAAGTAGATCGACGAAGAGCCGCCAGGTGATCCTTCTTGAGCAATGAAAACTCCCGGAATATCCTTAAGCACATCTATGACAGTCTGCTTTCCCTTTTTTTGAATCTCCTCCCCGGTAACAACAGTCACGGAATCAGGTGAATATTTTAAAAGCTCTTCTATTCTGCTTGCCGTTACCACCATTTCTTCCATAGTTATTGCATCTTCTCCTTCCTGCGCAAAAATCGATACAGGTAAAGCAAAAAACATAAATACTAATAATACTGCCGCACAACTTAACAACTTCTTCATTTTTAATTTCTCCTTTCCCCTCGGTTAGAATTATTGTTTTATCCGTCAGATAAGTCTCCTGGCTCGCGGCAACGTCTATCCACCACGCCTTCCCAGCTCCCTTCACTCAAAGAGCCAGTGGCATTTAAGTGGGTTTCGTTCCGCCCACAGTTGCGGGGCAGCGCCGGCTTCTGACCGGCTTCCTTGATCTGACAGATTGCAAAAAAATCCAAGAACCGACACTAAATCGATCCGGATTTTGACTTTTCCAGATCATCAAAGTTGACGGCCTCGTAAAAAGTATAAAATTGCGGTTTTTCTAATTTTATCAAGTTGATAACGCTCTTAAATAATTCACAATCGCTAAATCCCTAAATTCGCAATTACCTGTAAAAAAGAACTTTTTTACAGGCGCATCACTCTTTGCCGGTAACACCGGCTTCTTCAAAAGTAAGCATGTCTGTAAAAATGCGCGCGGCGCCTTCAATGATACACATGGCAAGCGCGGCGCCCGTACCTTCTCCAAGACGCATGCCAAGATCGAGAATCGGTTCAAGCCCAAGATGCTCCAGCATTAACCTGTGGCCGGTCTCTTCGGAGCAGTGGCCGGCAAAAAGATAATCTGTTACAAAGGGACAAAGCGCATGGGCAACAAGCGTTCCGGCAGTTGAAATAAATCCGTCGATTACTACAGGTCGTTTATGATATGCACCGGCCAGAACGCACCCGGCAATGCCGCCGATCTCGAAACCGCCAAGTTTGGAAAGAACATCAAGGCCATCTTCCCTGTTTGGCTGGTTTACCTCGATTCCTTTGCGGACAGCTTCCTGCTTTCTGAAAAGGCCTTCATCATCCACACCTGTCCCACGGCCAACCATTTCTTCAACAGTTTTGCCTGTAAGGACTGCCCCAATGGCCGCGGAAGGTGTAGTATTGCCTATTCCCATATCACCTGTGCCAAGAATCTGTATCCCTTTATTGAAAAGATCGGCAGCGAGTTGAAATCCTGTTAATATTGATTTTTCCGCTTCTTCACGGGTCATGGCCGGTCCCTGGGAAAGGTTGGCCGTGCCTTTTGCCACCTTTTGTATAAAAAGACGATCCCCTCCTTTTAGTGTGGCAGGGTTCAGCTCGGAAACAATGCCCATATCAACCACAAAAACATCTGCATTAACCTGCCCTGCGAGAATATTGATGCCTGCGCCGTTGTTTAAAAAGGTTTTTATCATCTCGCCTGTTACTTCCTGGGGGAAAGCGCTGACCCCCTCTTCCACCACGCCATGGTCTCCGGCCATAACCAAAAATGCTTTGCGCTCTATCAAAGGTTCAAGAGTTTTTTGGATACCGCATAACTGCTCAGAAATCTCATGGAGCCGGCCAAGTGCTCTTGGAGGCATTACCAGTTGAGATGTTCGTTTGCGCGCCTTTTCGATCCATTCTCCATCCACCTGCGTAATCCCTTTTAAAACCTCTTCCAATCCCATACTTTTATCCACCACCTTTTATTCACCTCCGATTGCTTGATCTCTGCCAGCATCTTTCCAGAAATCTTAATGAAACCTCCAGATGATCGTACGAAAAAACCTCCAGTGACACTATGCCTGTAAACCTTTTTAGTATCTTAACAACAGAGCCTATCTCATCTTTCGGAAACCTGTCCAACGATATGTGATCACCTGTATTTTCAACACCATGAAGATGTATTATAGAAGTCCTGTCGGAATATTTCTTAAAAGTCTCTTCAATATCAAATCCGCAAGCAATAAGATGACCAAAATCAATACAGATCGAAAGATCTAAATCGCTTATAATTTTTTCTACCCATTCAAACGGATATGTCAGATTTTCAATCGAAGATGACAAGGGCATCTTCTTTGGTCCCGTGCCCCAGTATTCCGTCCGCTGTATCTGCCAAACCATCCAGATGAAATGCGCCGGTAATGACCGAAAGAAATATCACATCGAGCAGTGAAGCAACAGGCTTTGGCCACAATTGTAAAACAGCCATGTCAAAAGCCGAAACCAGCAGGCCTATAATTATGCCGACAACAGTGAAGAGCTGTATCATCCCTTTGGGCTCAAACGCTCCCGGCTTTCCAACAGGCAGTATTGTTATAACGGGACGAATTGAAGGATATTGTCACTTTTAATTCCTCAATTCCTCAATTCCCAATTCCTCAATTTATCTTATCTTTACAGGTATGCCGGCTGCCATCCATATAACCTTATCGGAACATGCCGCCACATTCTGGTTGACATGCCCGGCTAAATCCCTGAACCTTCGTGCAAGAGCGTTATCCGGAACAATACCTGTCCCGACTTCGTTTGAAACCAGGATAACCGTGCATTGAGCTGTTTCAATCGAATGTATCAGGTTGTGTATATACCTGGAAATTATTTCCTGATCATCTGTCTTCAAAATAATATTGCTTATCCATAATGTCACGCAATCCACAACAATTACATCGGCTTTTTGACTGTTTTCAATTATTGCTTCAGGAAGCAGTATAGGCTCTTCTATAGTTCTCCAGCTTTGGCTTCTTTCCTTTTGATGCTGCTTAATCCTTTGCTTCATCTCTTCATCAAGCGGCGTGCAGGTGGCAATAAAAATCCTGTTTTCTCCGCAAATGCTGCCCGACAATTCAAGAGCATGACTGCTTTTGCCGCTCCTGCATCCTCCCAAAACAAATATTATCTCTCTCATAGGTTTATCCAAAAAAGTAACCGTTCACGGGATTGAAGGCTCAGCGTTCAGTATCCCGCCCTAATCCCCTGATCGCCTGCCCCTTGACCCAGACACCAGAGTAACCCTCGGAAATTTACCAACAGGACTTTCATCCACTAACAGCTTGCAGTTATATGTCTTCTCAAGCAACTGGCACGTAAGCACATCTTCCGGTTTTCCCAGGCTTACGATCATCCCTGCATTGAGCAATAGCAAATGGCTGCCGTACATAGCCGCAAGATTTACATCGTGCGATACAATAATAACGGTAAAACCGATTTCTTTTTTCAGTTTCTCCATCAAATCCATTACTTTTACCTGGTGGGCAAGGTCCAGCGAGGCTGTCGGTTCATCAAGAAGTATGATTTTTGGTTCCTGGCATATGGCCCTGGCAATAAAAACACGCTGGCATTCGCCTCCGCTCAACTGATCTAATGGTCTATGTGCAAGATGTTCAATATCTGTCAGGGCCATTGCATTTTTGGCGATTTTCAGATCCTTTTCCTGCTCAAATCCAAGCATGCTTAGATGGGGGGAACGCCCCATTAGAACAAGCTCGGTAACAGTAAATGGAAAGTCAACCAGTGCCATTTGCGGAACAAGGGCAATTGTTTTTGCCAGATCCTTTCGGGCATAGTCTTTTAAAGGGCGATCAAATATTCTCAGTTGGCCTTTTTTTGGTTTTAAGATTCCGGCAATTATTTTCATCAAGGTTGTCTTGCCTGATCCGTTTGGGCCGATTATGATAAAAAATTCGCCTTCAGGAATTGAAAAAGAAAGATTTTTCAAAACCTCATTGTCGCTGTATGAAAAACTTAGCCTTTTTATTTCAACTGCCTTTTTCATCGTTTTGATCTTTTTAAAAGATAAATAAACAACGGCGCTCCGATCATGGCGGTAATCACGCCGGCGGGCATCTCCCCCTGTTGAGTGAGGGTCCGTGCCAGCAAATCACATATAACCATATACGCCCCGCCGCCCAGAATACAGGCTGGAACAAGAACTCGGTGATCAGGACCAAGGATAAGCCGCAAAAGATGCGGCATAACCAGACCCACAAAACCCAGCAGACCGCAATGACATACGGTTGAGCTAACCATAAACGATGTTGTTACAAGAAGGATTGTGGTTACTCGCTTTATATTTACTCCCATGGTCTGTGCCATTTCATTTCCCATAAGGAGGAGATTCATCGAGTGTGAATATCTGAAAAGAATAATAAAACAGGGCAAAAGTGTTAGAGCAAGTATTCCGACTTGTCCGATATCGCTCATGGAAAGATCTCCCATGAGCCAGAAAATAATATTATGGAGCCTGGAGTCCTGCGTCATGGAAACAAGGAACATGATAATCGCACTGCAGAATGCATTCACCATTACACCGGAAAGAAGCAGTGTGTTTTTTTTAAGAATAGATTGTCCGGATGACATTATAAGAAGCAAAACCAGCGTGGCAATACTTCCAAGAAACGCGGTAAAACTGACGCCGGGAAAACGAGACAATCCGGCAAGTATGCCGATAATGGCCCCAATAGCAGAGCCGCCTGAAATGCCAAGAATATATGGTTCGGCAAGCGGGTTTCGAAGGAGCGCCTGGAAAACAAGACCGCCCAGGGAAAGGGTTGCTCCGACCAGGGCTGCCAGAAGCACACGGGGAAAACGGATTTGCCAGACAATGGTATCCAGCATGGAGTCTTCCCCTCCTTTTCCGAACAGTGATTGTAATACTGCCTTTACCCCGTTTCCGGTCGATCCCATGGAAATTCCAATAACCATGGTCATGAAAAGAAGAAGCAAAAGCAGGGAAGAAACCCACACAATACGTTTCAGGACAAACGGGCTTTTATTATTCACTGTTTTTCCTCAAATAGTTCCGGATGAATCAGCCTGACAAGAAGCTCAAGCCCGTCCAAAAGACGGGGGGTTGGGCGGTCAAAAAGGCTTGAATCCACCAGGAAAATTCGCTGGTTTCGGACAGCAGGAATGGCTGTCCAGCGGCTCCATTCTTTCTTGACACGCTCAAACACTTCGCCCCTTGCCATGGAAGTGATGATAAAAACCTCCGGAGAAAGGGTCAAAACCTGCTCACGGCTAAACCGAGGATATCCGGTGGAGCCTTGTGCAAGATTTTTCCCTCCGGCTAACAAAATAAGTTCATGGATAAACGTATCAGACCCTGCTGAAACAATGGGAAAAATCCCAACCTGATAAAAGACCCGCGGCCTGTTTGAGACTTTTGCCACCAGAAGCTCCACCCGCTGAATCCGGGAACGCATCTTTTGCACCAGACTTTTTGCCTTTTTACCGGCATTCAGGAGAACGCCGATCTCAATAACCGTTTCCATAACAGAATCAAGATCCCTGGGATTCACAACATATACAGGTACTTGAAGAGACTCAAGCCTTTCAACAACCGCCCTGGGGTTGCCATCCTTTGTAGCTATACAAAGATCCGGTTTTAGAGCCACTATCCTTTCCAGATCGAGCTGCACAAATGAACCAACCTTTGGTAGTTTTGCGGCTTCTGGAGGAAAATCACTGAACCTGGTTACACCTGCTAAACGATGTTCCCGGCCCAGCTCATAAATAATTTCTGTAATACTCGGTGCAAGAGACACAACCCGCTGCGGGTTATCAGGCAGGGCAACGGATCGTCCCAGCTGATCGGTTACGCACCTGGCATTGGCATTAGATTGCGTTCCCACAGGAAAGGAAAGGAATATGATTGCCGGCAAAATAATTACCTGCCATTTGTATTTCATAACAATTCACGAGGGACATGGCTCGGGGTTCAGACTTTTCATCCTCATGCCCCGACCCCTGATCCCTGTAAACAAGTATCTTTTTTTATTGTTTAATAGGCACATCTATCCCCCACCATCCATATAACCGCATTAGAACATGCCGCTATAAAGATTTTTCTCTTTCCAAAAGCCCGATCTGCAAGTTCAAGTGCATACCTGCTCTTGCCGCTCCTGCACGCTCCGATAATAAATACTCTATTATTCAAAGACCTCTCCCTAAAAAAATCCCCGAACCGATATTAAATCGATCCGGGGATGTCCCTTTTTTCCTTTGGATCTACTAAGGCCTATTTTCCGTCCTCGAAGATAAAGCCCATACAGACTTTCAGATAAATAATTTCACTGCGTTATCGGTCGGACTTTTCGACGACGTACTAACATGTACGCCTTACTCGAAGTCCTCCCTCTATCCTTGTGAAATGAATTATCTGAAAGTCTATAGCTTAGGCAGGTTTTCTGACTCTCCCGT
>JAPVVG010000176.1 GCA_028571455.1 Desulfobacteraceae bacterium
AAATCCTGATGCGCCGATCATTGTCGGAACCACAGAAATATTGCGCAATCAGTTATATGATGCCATGCATTCTGGTGAAAGCTTATCAGCAGATCTAATAATTCTGGATGAAGCCCATTTCTTAGGCGATGAAGAAAGGGGGGTTGTCTGGGAAGAGATAATGATATACCTTCCTCCCAGGATACCTCTGCTTTTGCTCTCCGCCACAATCGGAAATGCGCATCAAATAGCCGGATGGCTCTCATCAATTCGCTCAAAAAAATGCATTGTAATTGAAGAAAAAAAAAGACCTGTGCGCCTTTCCCCCATTTTTTTACATCCATCAGGGAAACTTCTTCCCCTTACAACTCAAAGCGCTAAAAAGAGAGATGGAAATATCTACAAAAAAGTCTCTGATTATCTAAACCAAAAAAAACCGCTGCTAATAGCTCCTTCGCGTAAATTGCCCCCCTTTGGGCAGATCATGCATGTTTTAGATAAATATAATCTCCTTCCTGCTATTTTTTTCCTAAAATCACGCGCAGATTGTGATAAAGCTCTTGAACTTTGCGCAGAAAATCTTCTAATTGATCAAAACAGGCAGGACAGAAAAATAAGGCTCAGCCAAAGAATTGAAGAGCTTGTGGCAAAAAGCGGCCGTATTAAAACACATCGCCAGCTCCGGTTTATTAAACATTTTGCAATCGGCTCTCATCACAGCGGACAACTGCCTGCATGGAAGATGCTGCTGGAAACGCTTATGACTGAAGGGCTCCTTGATGCAATCTTTGCAACCTCTACTGTTGCCGCAGGTGTAAACTTTCCAGCCAGAACAATTGTTTTTTTAAATTCCGATAGATTTAATGGAAAAGAATTTCTACCTTTAAGCTCTACTGAATTTCATCAAATGACAGGAAGGGCCGGCAGAAGAGGAATGGATAACATTGGATTTGCAGTAGCAATTCCTGGCAAATTCATGGATATAAGGTTAATCGCAAAGCTTATAAGCTCGCCGCCATCCGATGTAACAAGCCAGATAAGGATTAACTTTTCCATGGCTCTTAATCTGCTTGTGTCCTATGCCCCTGATCAGATAGAGGATCTTTTGAAAAGATCTTTTGCATCATATTTGATTGCAAAAAGAAAAAAAGGATCAGACCAGATTTATAAAAATGATGATAAATTTCTATGGAAGGATTTCATGCGGCATTTTAATTTCCTGATAAAAACAGGATATGCTGCAAAAAACGGTGAGTTGACAGATGACGGTATATGGGCATCCCATCTGAGGGTTGATCAGCCTCTCCTGATAGCCGAGTGTTTCAGGCTTGGCGTCTTTCCCGAATCCGACCCAGCGCTTCTTGCTGCCATAATAGCATCATTTGTTTTTGAAGAGGGATCAGACGAGAAAATTAACAATAAGTTAATCCCAAAAAAGCTTTTAACTGCTTTTTCCAATGTTGAAAAAAATCTCAGGCCATTTGCAAGGCACATGGCGGAAAAAGGATTTGAAGTGCGACCCCTGTTTTTAAGACCGGCTTTAACAATTTATGCCTGGGCCACTGGTCAAGTGTGGGAAAAGGTGGTTTCTGTTTCCAAAATTGAAGAAGGAAACCTTGCCATGCTGATTCTTCGCACCACAGACCACTTAAGACACATCAAAGCCCTTAGAGAGGTTTTTCCAATCGCCGCCGCAACATCGGAAAAAGCCATCGAGCTTATCATGAGAGATCCTGTGATTATCGATTATGAGCTGTTAAGGGGTTAACGCTCGCTTTTGCGGTTCAAAACAGGATTTATTCAGTTTGAGCGAACCCTAAGCAGTTGCTACATTTTGGTATGCGGGAAGAAGTTCTTGAACAGAATCAATCAGGGTTTTTATTGGGAAGGGTTTTTCAAGAATAGTATCAAAGCTATCATCTTCAACAGCCCAGGCGGTTCCTGAAATAGCAATGACCGGTATATATTTTTTGTCAGATCCTCGTATGTGCTGAACGACGCCGTTACCATCTATGCCCGGCATGCGTATATCTGTTATAACCAGATCAAAACAGTCGCTGTCAAACTTGGCAATTCCTTCTCTGCCATTTGTTGCTGTTTCAACGTTGTGACCATATACACCCAATGCCTGTTGGACTATATCTATAATAGCTGCTTCATCATCAATAACCAAAATTTTGCACATAATTTCTCTCCTG
>JAPVVG010000177.1 GCA_028571455.1 Desulfobacteraceae bacterium
AAGGGGGTTAAAACAGACAACCTCGTGCATATTGCCCATAATGTGATTGTTGGTGAAAATAGCGTGATTGTAGCGCAGGTCGGAATTTCCGGAAGCGTAACAATCGGCAAACACGCTATATTGGCCGGACAGGCAGGAATTGCAGGGCATATTACCCTGGGGGATAATGTGACGATTGGACCGCAGGCCGGGGTTGCCGCATCTGTACAAAACGGTCAGGTTATGTCCGGTTCGCCGGAGATGCCGCATAGATTATGGCTCAGGGTGCAAAGGATTATATACAGGCTTCCTGAGCTTAAAAAAAAGCTTTTGGGGATAGAAAAGAGATTGGATAGGATTGAAGGCAGGATTAAGGATTAAAAAAATAGGATTAAGGATTATAGGATTAAGGATTAAAAAGATTCCTTCCACTTATCCCTTAATCCTCTAATCCTTATCCCTCCCCTTACCCCTTAATCCTTTAATTTTGAAGGAGGTACGAAACTTGGTTTATAATATTAAGGAAATAATGGACCTTTTACCTCACAGGTATCCTTTTATTCTTGTAGATCGAATAATTCAACTAATCCCTGGCGAAAAGATTGTTGCGCTGAAAAATGTCACAATAAATGAACCTTTTTTCCAGGGCCATTTCCCCGGAAATCCGATTATGCCCGGCGTATTGATCCTGGAAGCCATGGGACAGGCCGGCGGCCTGCTTGCCTATTCTTTTCTTCCCCGGGAAAAGCAGGGAGGAATCATATACTTTATGGGGATGGATAAGGTAAAATTCAGGAAACCTGTTGTGCCGGGTGATCAACTTATTATTGAAGCGCGTATTCTCAAGCAGAGATTAAAAGCGATCAAGATGTCCGCAATAGCTACAGTTGATAAAAAGATTGTGGCTCAAGCTGAATTAATGGCTACTTTTGGAGATAAATCATGATACATTCGACGGCAATTATTAGTTCCAAAGCAGAGATAGATTCAAATGTAGAGATCGGGCCGTACTCGATTATCGGGAAGAATGTTTTTATAGGATCCGGAACAGTTATAGGTCCTCACGTTGTTGTCGACCCTTATGTTACTATAGGCGCTGATTGCAATATATTTCAGTACGCAGCCATAGGCGCTCCTCCACAGTCTTTGAAATTCGAGGGAGGGGAAACCTATGTTAAAATTGGACGCGGTACTATTGTGCGTGAGTTTGTCACAATCCACAGGGGAACGGAATCCGGCGGTGGGATAACAGAGGTTGGTGAAGAAAACCTTTTGATGGCCTATACCCATATAGCCCATGACTGCAAAACCGGCCGAAAGGTTGTTTTGTCAAACAATGCAACACTTGCCGGACATATAACAATAGGAGACAATGCGATTATCGGCGGACTTGTAGCAATTCACCAGTTTGTAAGGATAGGCGATTATGCATTTGTTGGAGGAAAATCGGCGGTCGTAAAGGATATCCCGCCCTATGTTATAGCTTCAGGAGACAGGGCAAAACTGCACGGATTAAACAGCGTGGGATTAAAACGGCATGGTTTTTCTGAGAATACAGTATCATCATTAAAAAAAACCTACAGGATTATTTTCCGGATCGGGCTCACCATGAATGAAGCTATAGAAAGGGTGCGTGCAGAGGTGGAACAGATTCCGGAAGTTCTCGGTTTTATCGATTTCATCAAATCATCCCAGAGAGGAATTACGAGATAGTAAATTGGTCGAGTGGTGAATTGGTCGAGTGGTCGAGTAGGGAAATGGTCGAGTGGGGGATGAATATGGAGTTAAAGAACGATTTCCGTGAGTTGAAGGTTTGGCAAAAGTGTCGTGATATTAGAGTCACTATATGGAAATTATGCAAAAAGTTTACTGCAGAAGAAAAACATCGGTTAATTGATCAATGAGGTTGTTTCAGCTATTTGACCACTCGACCACTCGACCACTCGACCACTCGACCAATTCACTACTGGACCACTCGACAACTCGACAACTCAACTAAATCATGCGAATAGGGCTAATTGCAGGGAGCGGTCAGTTCCCTATTATTTTTTCTAAGGCGGCAAAATCAAAAGGATTTGCCGTTTATGCGGCAGCTTATCTAAATGAAACAGATCCTGTCCTGAAAGAGCATGTTGAAGCGATTGAGTGGATGCATATAGGACAGCTTAAACGGCTGATAATGTTTTTTAAAAAAAATAATATTAGCAAAGCCGTTATGATGGGCGCCATAAAAAAAACAAAGATGTTTTCTGATGTAAGGCCAGATATGAAAGCAATTACTTTGATTGCGAAGATGAGGCACACTCATGACAATGGAATTTTAAGCGCATTCGCAGAGGTCCTCGAGAAAGAGGGGATTAAGATACAGGCTTCAACATTTTTACTTCCCGACCTTTTGGCGCAAGAAGGATGCTGGACCAAACAAAAGCCAACCAGATCCGAAAAAGCAGACATCAGACTGGGCTGGAATCTTGCCAAGGAGATCGGACGTCTTGATATAGGTCAATGCGTGGTGGTCGGTGGTGGATCTGTTCTTGCTGTTGAGGCTATTGATGGAACAGACGCCACAATAAAGAGAGGCGGAAAGCTGGCTAAAGGAATTGCTGTTGTTGTTAAAGTCTGCAAGCCGAATCAGGATACAAGGTTTGATGTTCCTGCTGTGGGTGTACAAACAATAAAGACAATGCATGAGGCAGGAGCAGGAGCGCTGGCCATTGAAGCCGGCAAAGCGATCGTCTTTGACCGGCAGGAAATGATCAATCTTGCAAATAAACACGGTATTTCAATTGTTGCGTTAGCCGATGCGGACAGTATTTAGGTGTTAAGTGTTAGGTGTTAAGTGATCTTGTTAATCCTGTCAAAAAAGTTTTTTTGAAAGATCTAAAAATGAATAAAAAATTAAGAGTTGGCGTCATAGGCGCGGGCTATCTTGGAAAATTTCATGCTGAAAAATATGCGCGCATGGACAATGTTGACCTTGTTGGCATTGTTGATAATAACAAATCATTAGCCGAGGATGTTGCCGGAAATTATAATACAAAGGCATATATTGACCATAAGGAGCTTTTGGGAAAAGTTGACGCTGCAAGCATAGTTGTCTCAACGCCTGCGCACTACGCTGTAAGCAAAGATTTTTTGGAAAATGATGTTGATCTTCTCATTGAAAAACCAATGACTGTGACTCTTGATGAAGCTGATGAACTTATTCAATTAGCTGAATCCAGAGGAGTTATTATTCAGGTAGGGCATCTTGAACGTTTTAATCCCGCAGTAGTTGCTTTGCGGGATGTTATTAAAAAACCGATGTTCATAGAATCACACAGGCTAAGCACTTATCATAGCCGTGGAACCGACGTCAGCGTGGTGCTTGATCTTATGATACATGATATAGATATTATGCTTAATTTTGTTGGATCTGATATCAAAACCATTCATGCTGCAGGCATACCGGTAATTTCAGAGCATGTTGATATTGCTAATGCGCGTCTTGAATTTGAAAGCGGATGCATTGCCAATGTTACAGCAAGCAGAATTTCAATCAAAAATGAAAGAAAGGTTCGGCTGTTTCAAAAGGATGCATATATTTCTGTTGATTTTGCTAATCGCAAAATAACGATTATTAACAAAAACAGCGAAGGTTCAACAAGCCTGGTTCCGGGCATGGGCATCAAACAGCTTTCTTTTACAAGCACAGATGCCTTAGAGGATGAGTTGGTTTCCTTTGTAAAAGCGGTAAAAAAACGTGAAGTCCCTGAAGTAACAGGACAGATGGGGCGTAATGCTTTAAAAATCGCTTTAAGTATTATGGAACAGATTAATATAACCCGTGGCCGTCTTTTAAGCTAAGAACTTATAAAATCCCAAATTTCAAGCATCAAATTACAAATAAATCCCAAATTTCAATATTCAATGAAACAGGATAGTCGAGTAGGAAATTAGTCGAGTAGTCGAGTAGTTAATCCGCCAAAGGACTCTGGCGGAACCATTTTTCTACTCGACTACTCGACCAAAAATGTACGGGTTTGGGATTTTGAATTTTGGTCATTGTAATTTATTTGATATTTGTGATTTGTTATTTGTTATTTCAGGAAAGGAAATTCCTATACTAACAATTTATGGGTCAGATTCTTAATAAAAAATCTGTTATGATCATAGCCGGTGAAGCCTCAGGTGATATCCACGGGTCGCATCTTGTAATGGCCATGCATAAAAGAAACAGCGCCCTTTTTTTCTACGGTATTGGAGGCCGGGCTCTCAGGGACGTAGGTGTGAAGATTTTTGTTAATGCTGAAGAACTGTCTGTTGTCGGGATAACCGAAGTTTTTTCCAAGCTGATCGGCATTTTTAAAGGAATAAGCGCAGCCAAAAGGTCTCTTAAAGAGATGAGGCCGGATCTTCTTATCCTGATAGACTTTCCTGATTTTAACCTCCATGTCGCAGCAACTGCAAAAAAGCTTAAAATACCTGTGCTTTATTATATCAGTCCCCAGGTCTGGGCGTGGAGGCCTGGTCGTGTCAACAAAATTGGAAAACTTGTCGATCATATGGCTGTTATATTGCCCTTTGAGCAGCAGTTTTATAGAAAGCACAATATCCCCGTTACATTTGTGGGCCATCCTCTGTTAGACAATAAGCATGCAACAGATAGCAGCATCAATAAGATGACATCCGATGAAGCTGTAATAGGTCTTTTGCCCGGCTCCCGCGACCGGGAAATAGCGCGGCATCTTCCTGTAATGCTTGAAGCAGCCGGTCTCATTTCAAGGCGGGACGGGAAGGTAAAATTCATTATTTCACTTGCGTCCTCTGTTGAGAGAGAACATATAGAAGATATAATGAAAAATTATAAAGTAACAATTGATTTTGATATTGTTGCAGACGGCGTGGATAAAGTCTTTAGACAATGCAAACTCGTTATTGCGGCATCCGGCACCGTTACTCTTGAAGCTGCGATTTCCGGTACTCCGATGTTAATTATTTACAAGGTGTCTCCGATAAGTTACTGGCTGGGTAAAATCATGATCAAGGTTAACAATATCGGCCTTGTTAATCTTATTGCAGGCAAGGAGATTGTGCCTGAACTGGTGCAGAGCAAGGCATCTCCTGAAAATATAGCGGATACGGCGCTTAATATGTTAAATGATGCTTCCGGCCTTGAAAGGTTAAGAAGCGAACTCTTAGGCGTAAGAGAGTCTCTGGGAGGACCGGGCGCTTCAGAACGGGTCGCTGAAATAGCTTTAAGCATGTTGTAAATTTTTTATTATGCGCGTGAAGCAAAAAAACAGAATTTCCGACATCAAGTGGAATCTTGTTGGTATCTTAGGCAAGCTTTTAATTGATCTTCTTTTTAATACAATGAAGATTGAGCGGGAAGGCTTTGAAAAAGTAAAACCGATCATTTCATCAGGAAAGGTTATATTTGCAGTATGGCATTCGAGGATGCTTCTTTTCGCGTATCTTTGCAAAGGGCTTAACGGAACAGCAATGGTCAGCAAATCAAAAGATGGTGAAATTGCTGCAAGGATAATTCAAAGACAGGGACATGAAGCTGTTCGGGGCTCAACAAGGAAAGGCGGGCTTCAGGCTTTATCAAGGCTTATAAAAAAAGTTAAAGAAAAAAACAGACCATGCTTAATTGTGCCGGACGGCCCCCAGGGCCCAAGATCCAAGGTCCAGCCCGGAATAATTATTCTGGCGAAAAAAACCGGATACCCGATAGTGCCGATCAGCTACAGCGCCAGGAAAATAAAGGTCTTTGCAAGCTGGGACCGTTTTATTTTCCCTTTTCCATTCACGAAATGCAGGGCTATATATGGCGCCCCTGTGTCTGTTCCACAAAATGCCGACGAAAACGAAGGGAAAAAGCGCTTAATACTGCTTGAAAATGAACTAAACCGCATTACCTTCGAGGTTGACCGTTATTATGGACATACCCTAATTGAGCCAAAGCTCAATTAGTCAGAAGTCAGAAGTCAGAAGTCAGAGGTCAGAGATCAGAGGTCAGAGCAAGGATTGATGATTGTCGATTGAAAAGATAGAGCGCTTCGGTTCCTCAGCATAAACTCAGCGATTCCAACAATCATCAATCATCAATCATCAATCCAAAGGGATTATATGATAAAAAAAACCTTATCATCGCTTATAACAAACGACAAACACAGGCGGCTTCTTGCGCTTATAAAAGACAACTGGCTCAGGCTGTTTCTTGCAATGGCATGTATGATGGTTATAGCTCTTGCAACCTCTGCTACAGCCTTTTTAGTAAAACCCGCGCTTGATGATATATTTTTCAATAAAGACATCAAGATGTTAAAGCTGATTCCAATCGTAGTTATTATTATATACCTTTTGCGGGGGCTTGGAATGTATGGCCAGAGCTACCTTATGAATTATGTGGGAGAGAGCGTCATAAGAAGACTTAGAAACAGTCTTTACGACCATATTCAGGATCTTCCGATCTCCTTTTTTCATAAAGAAAAGACCGGCACGCTGATGTCTCGCGTCACAAATGATGTAGGTGTTATTAAGGGTATGGTATCCACCGCTGTAACAGGAGCATTAAAAGACGCGTTTACCATAGTGGGCTTAACAATAGTTATATTTTACAGGGACTGGAAGATGGCTCTGTTCGCATTTATAGTTTTGCCGATCGCCTTTATCCCTGTTGTGGAATTTGGAAGGCGTGTGCGCAAAATCAGCACAGGTTGCCAGGAGGCGATAGCCGATCTGAGTTCTTTCCTGCATGAAACCTTTGCCGGCAACAAGATAGTCAAAGCGTTCGGGATGGAGCCGTATGAAAAGAAACGTTTTCATGAAAAAGCGCTCAATCTGTTTAAACTTGAGATGAAGGCGGTTATAGCCAAATCTCTTTCATCGCCAATCATGGAGTTTCTTGGAGGGCTCGGAATAGCCTTTATTATATGGTACGGCGGTTCAAAAGTGATTTCCGGCACATCAACACCCGGAACATTTTTTTCTTTTATGGCTGCAGTCCTTATGCTGTATGACCCTGTAAAAAAATTAAGCGGCCTGAACAATGCGATTCAGCAGGGGCTTGCGGCTTCAGACAGGGTATTTGACATCATAGATAGAAAATCGGAGATCGCAGAGGATGACAACCCTGTGGAAATCCAATCCAGGCCCCACTGTGTAACCTTTAATAATGTTTTCTTTAAATATGATGAGGAAATGGTATTAAAAAACATCAACCTTGATGTCAAAGCCGGAGAAATACTGGCTTTAGTGGGAATGAGCGGAGGCGGAAAAACCTCCCTTGTTAATCTGATACCAAGATTTTACGATGTAAGTAGAGGGGCGATCCTTGTCGACGGGATCGATATCCGAAAAGCATCAATATCGTCGCTTCGCAAGCAGATAGCAATAGTAACGCAGGAACCGATACTTTTTAATGATACCGTGAGAAACAATGTTGCTTATGGGAACCAAAACGCATCTCAAGAGGATATTGAAAATGCGGCAAAAGCCGCATATGCCTATGATTTTATACAGAGTTTTCCTGATAAATACGACACAATAATTGGAGAGCTTGGCGCGCGTCTCTCGGGTGGAGAAAAGCAGCGGATATGCATAGCCAGGGCTCTGTTAAAGGACGCCCCTATATTAATCCTTGACGAGGCAACCTCATCACTGGACACAGAATCTGAAATGCTGGTTCAGAAGGCCCTTGAAAATCTAATGAAGGATCGCACTACCTTTGTAATCGCTCACAGGCTTTCAACTATAGATTATGCCCACAGGATAGTAGTAATTGTAGATGGCCGGATTGTGGAAGAGGGGAAACAGGAAGAGCTGATCGCCCGCCGGGGAGAATTTTATAAACTCTATCAGATGCAGTTTAACAATTCAGGGATTGAGGGATTGAGGGATTGAGGGATTGAGGGATTGATCAACTCAATTATAAATAGATATTTATTCAGAGAGATGATCCCGCCCTTTGTCATCAATCTCCTGTTTTTCACATTTGTTTTTCTGCTGACAAAAATACTTGACATAATAAACCTGATTGTAAATTACAAAATAGGTTTATCCGCGGTCTTTTTGATGCTTATATATTCCGTCCCCCATTTCCTTGAGTTTGTCATTCCCATTTCAATAATGATGTCTGTTCTTTTAACCTTTCTTAGATTGTCTGCCGACAATGAAATTATAGCCCTTAAAGCCGGAGGAGTTAGTGTTTACGGGCTTCTTCCTCCAGTATTGA
Source organism: Desulfobacteraceae bacterium (assembly GCA_028571455.1). GTDB lineage: Bacteria > Desulfobacterota > Desulfobacteria > Desulfobacterales > ETH-SRB1 > Desulfaltia. The sequence continues at coordinate 8,201 of JAPVVG010000177.1, forward strand.
TCTTTTGTTTAATGGGATGTCTGCTAACAGGCTTCATGACAATCTATGGAGTGCCCTGGGGCAGGCTATCCTTTAAAACATTGACTTATGACGTGGTTGCATCAAATGTCGATATCGGTCTTAAAGAAAGAACCTTTAATGACAGCTTTAAGGATGTGATGATCTACGTAAATAAAATCGATTTAAAAAACAAAGCATTGATAAATGTTTTTATTGAAGATCAAAGAGACAAAACCATTGTCAGCACTGTGATTGCTCCAACCGGCAAACTGTTTAGCGACCCTGACAAACTTGCTTTTCACCTCCAGCTTTATAACGGAACAATAAATCAGGTCGACCTTAAAGGCAGGGCCGTGCATTCAATAAATTTTGACACCTATGATATAAGTCTTGATCTTACAAAGGCTGTTTGTGCGGCAAAATCAGGCCAAAAGGATGAAAAAGAGATGAGCCTGTCTGAGTTGAGTCGATATCTGCAATCGGCCGCAAAGAAAGATGTCCAATACTATGCAGCTCTTATAGTTTTTCACAAAAAATTTTCACTTCCTTTTGCCTGCTTTGTTTTAGGGCTGGTTGCAGTTCCTTTAGGCATAGAGTCGAGTTCTTCAAGGCGGTCATTTGGTTTGGGGCTTGGCCTTGTTTTCTTTCTCGCCTATTATTTGATGCTGTCTGCAGGTTTTGTTTTTGGTGAAACAGGTGTCTATCCACCGGTTATCGGGATGTGGGCTCCAAATATTGTTATTGGCGTTATAGGATTATATCTTTTTATCAGAACAGCCAATGAACGTCCGATAAAGATCTATCCGGTTCTTAATTTGTTAAAAATGAAATTTAAAAGATAAGGTAACTATTCAGCCACAGATTTACACAGATGAACGCAGATAGGTTTAAATACAAAGAAATAGAACATTAAGAATTATATTATAGAGAACTTTGCACAACCCTCATTTTTGGTCAATTCTGGTCATTGCGAGGAGCAAAGTGACGTGGCAATCTTGTGGCTTATAATGTGTTTATGAAATTGTTTCTCTTTGCTCGCAATGACAATGCTGTGGTTATGCAAAGGCCTTACCCGAAGCTCGATTTTAGATGGTTTGTTGGATAATGTTAAAGTATTACAAAGATAATTAGTTTATGCCGATAATATATAAATATTTGACCGGAGAAATTTTCAAATACTTTGCAATCATTCTAACAATGGTTGTAGGTATTTATGTTGCGGTCGATTTTTTCGAAAGGATAGATAATTTTATGGAAGCAGGTCTTTCTCTTTCAAAGACCTTTTCCTATTTAATATTAAAGATACCATTTATTGTTGCCCAGATAATTCCGCTCAGTATCCTGCTTGCAGTGCTGATTGTCTTTGGCCTGATGACTAAAAACAATGAACTGGTTGCTTTAAAAAGCAGCGGCATAAGCATCTATTATCTTTTAATACCGGTAATTTTATTGGGGATAATGTTTAGTGTATTTCTCTTTTTCCTGTCAGAAGTAATTGTCCCTGTAAGTATGGAACATGCTAACAGGATATGGCTGAATGAAGTCAAAAAAGAGTCGGCAGTAATATCAAAGGAAAAAGATATCTGGATTAAGGGCAATCGCATAATAACGCACATAAAACACTATAATGCTGCAAACAGGGATATATTCGGCATTACTGTCAATTATTTTGACGCGGATTTCAGGCTTATTAAAAGGATTGATGCAAGGAAAGGTGTTTTCATACAGAACAGATGGTACCTGTATGATGTAGCGCAGCAAAATCTTAATAAGAAAGATGATAACTACGCGATAAGCTTTCATGAAAAGATTATTGAGAAGTTGGATTTCATGCCTGATGATTTAATGAGGGTTGTAAAAAAATCGGAAGATATGAGTTTCACGGAGCTGATCTCATATATCAGAAAGAT
>JAPVVG010000178.1 GCA_028571455.1 Desulfobacteraceae bacterium
ATTACAATGACCAAAATTCAAAATCCCAAACCCGTAAATGACCTAAATTTGAAACTCCAAACATCTTTTGGTCATTGAATATTGAAATTTGCCTGCCTGTGCGTGTCCGCACGCAGACAGGGGATTTATTTGTAATTTGATGCTTGAAATTTGGGATTTTATAAGTTCTAAATCATATCAAAAGGTTATGATTTAGTTATTTGAAAGTCGAATTCATCAGGTGTTATGTGTTAAGATAAAACATTTAATTGTCATATCAAACACCTAACACCTAACACCGTAACTTCTCAATAAGTCCGGGTAACAGTCACTGGATTCCGGCTTTCGCCGGAATGACGATTGGGTGCAAGCTCCTGTCATTCCGGCGAAGGCCGGAATCCAGTGGATAGTCGCAAAATATGATTTGCCCGGACTTATTGAGAAGTTACCTAACACCTAACACATTTCAAAAATGAACCTTGCATATACAGCATACAAATTTCTTAGCACATCCCTTTTTCTATTATTTTTCCCGCCTTTCTGGTTTTATTCACGTATAAGCGGCCGATATAGCCGGAGCATAAGCCAGCGAATTGGATTATACCCTGATCGGCTTGTGCGGGCTATTTCCGGATCACCGCGAATATGGATGCATGCGGTTTCAGTAGGAGAGGTGACCTCGGCTATAGCCATTATCAAATCACTCAAAGTTTTAATGCCGGATTGTGCTGTTATACTTTCGACCACAACAGAACATGGGCAGACCTTTGCCAAAAACAAACTAAGCACCGGCAATCGCCGCCCAATGGCGACCTGTATTTATGCGCCCGTTGATTTTATTTTATCTGCCCGCAAGGCTTTATTTAGCCTGAAACCGGATGTCCTGGTATGTCTTGAAACTGAAATATGGCCGAACTGGCTGGTTGAGGCCCACAGGCTGGGCATCAAAACAGCCATTGTTAACGGCAGAATTTCCATTAGAACAATTAAGGGGTACTTAAAAATCAGGCCGTTAATGAAGGCAACGTTAAACCTTGTTGATGCCTTTAGCATGATAAACAAGGCTGATGCTCATCGCATAGAGATGATCGGAGCGCCTGGAGAAAGGATAGAAATAAACGGAAACGCAAAGTATGATCTTTTGTTAAACCAGTGTGATGCAAGAATTAGAACAAAAATGGAAAACATATATAATATCAAAGAAGATAAACCTGTTTTTGTGGCAGGAAGCACCCGAAGGTCTGAGGAAAAAATCATTCTTGATGTTTATGGCAAAATCATTAAATCCTTCCCTGAAACCCTTTTGATTCTTGCGCCAAGGCATGTTGAAAGGGTGTGTTACATAAAAGAGCTGGTTAAAGAGCAAGGTTTTGCATGTCAGCTTAGAAGCGATCTTGATAAACAAAACTGTTTGAGGACAGCGCCAATAGTTATTGTGGACACGATCGGAGAGCTTCTAAACACATACAGCATTGCCTCAATAGTATTTTGCGGTGGTAGCCTGGTACCGCTTGGAGGACAAAACATACTGGAGGCAGCAGTCTGGGGCAAACCTGTTTTCTATGGCCCTTCAATGGAGGATTTTCTTGATGCCAGGGATCTTTTAGACAAAACAGGCGGCGGCATTCAGGTAAAGGATGGTCAGGAATTAGCTGAAAAAGCGATATACTATCTTGCCAATCCACACGAAGCGGTTGCCATCGGCAAATTAGCGGCTCAAGCCGTGATGTCGCATAAAGGAGCCGCGGGCAAGCATGCAGATGTAATATACCGGTTGCTGTAACACTTTAGCCTTTTGAAAAAGAGTCTGACAGGATAACAGGATAAAAAGGATATTAACATCGAACATCGAACGTCCAACATCGAATTTTGAATAAGGAATTCTGCCAATTTATAAACTGGCGGAGCGACCCGCCTGCCTCGCCTGAGCGAGACAACAAAAGGACGAAAAGCATTGAGTACGACTCGCGATGGCGGGCAGGAGCGATTTCATCATTCGATGTTCAACGTTCGATGTTCGATGTTCGACGTTCAGCTGTTACTGGTTCTTCAGTGAGCCCTGGCCTGTTGCTTCAAGGACGTTGAGCCAAAGCTTTCCGTGCGGATCAACCTGTTTTCGCTTCCCTGACGACAGGCTGATGGGGATATGCACAAAATGGTCGTTCCAGTGACCGATAAGCATATTTGTCCTGCCGGTCATGGCTGCATGGACAGCATCACGTCCTAAAAAACTACAAAACACATGATCGTTGGAATTGGCTGGCAGGCTCCTGATTATGTAGCTGGGATCGATATATTTAAGGGTTACGGAAATATTTTTTTCTTTGAAATAGGTTGTAATTGCATCCTTTAAAAACTGCCCTATATCATGCAGCCTGATATTTCCCGATTCATCGTACATCTCTTTTTTATTTTTACCTGTTTTGAACAGGTTCTGGCCTGCCCCTTCCGCCACAACTATTACCGCATGCCTTCTGCTTTCAATGCGTTTTTCAAGAACTGTAAGAAAGCCGCCCGGCCCTTTCAGGTCAATATCGACCTCCGGTATTAGAACAAAATTTACATCCTGCTGCGCTAATGCGGCTGTTGCAGCAATAAAGCCTGAATGCCTGCCCATCAGTTTTATAAGACCGATTCCATTGGGATATCCCTCCGCTTCATTATGAGCGGCCCTGATCGCCTGGGTAGCAACGTCAACCGCAGTATCAAAGCCAAAAGATCTTGACACCATATAAATATCATTATCAATGGTCTTTGGTATTCCTATAATGCTGATTTTAAGGCCTCTTTTTTTTAAGGCATCATTTATTTTTGATGCAGCCATCAAGGTTCCATCGCCGCCGATCATAAAAAGCGCTCCGATATTCATCCTTTCCAGGCAGTCGACAATCTCATCTATATCCTGGGGGCCTCTCGAAGATCCAAGAAAGGATCCGCCCTTTCTAATAATTTTCTCAACCATAATAGGCGTAAGGGCTAAGATATCATGGCCATATTTTGGAATAAAGCCCTGCAGTCCATACTGAATACCGTAGACATTCCGGACTCCGTATCCATAATAAAGCTCCAGAACGATTGATCGAATTACTCCGTTAAGACCGGGGCAAAGTCCGCCGCAACCTACAAGGGCGCATCGCAGCTTACTTGGATCAAAGTATATTTTTTTTCTGGGGCCGGCCAGTTCAAAGGCAGGAAGCTTTTTGCCGTCCTTAATCATCTTTGTGACATTAGATAAATTTACGTCGATAAATACCCAGGCGTTATCGGAAATAAAGGTCTGGCTGTATGAGCCGCTGTCTGTTTGCTGGATCGGAGAGGCTATTTTTGACTTTCCCAGAATCGGTATTTTTGTGTCAATATTATTATAGTTCATAATCCCCTCTAAACTCCTTTAACCGCCATTGAACTTAAATTCACCTTTGCCCAATATATCGTGAAGATGCAAAATCCCATGAACCTTGTTAGAAGAGTCTGTTATCGGAAGGACTGTAATCTGGTGCAGCTCCATCATATTCAGAGCATCATAGGCCGGAGAATCCAGAGATATAGTTCGTGGATTTTTTGTCATGACATCTTCGACCTTCAATTCATAAATAGGCTTTTTCTTAACGATACAACGCCTTATATCGCCATCTGTTATTATACCGGCAAGTGTGAAATCCGATTTTAAAATAAAAGTAACTCCTAATTCAAGACGCTCAATTTTGTTAATAGCATCCTCCATGGATGATTCAGCAAAAACATAAGGTATGGCTTCGCCTGTTAACATAATATCTTTAACTTTGCCGACCAGACGCCGGCCTAATATGCCGCCAGGATGAACCTTTTTAAAATCGCTTGAGTTAAAATGCTTTTTATTAATTAATACTACGGCAAGGGCATCTCCCATAGCTAACAGAGCGGTTGTGCTTGCGGTAGGGGCAAGGCCTAAAGGGCATGCCTCCCTTTCCACGCCAACATCGATCACAATATCGCTTTGTTTTGCCAGCGGGGAATTTTTATCGCCCGTAAAGGCTATAACTATGCACCCTATCTTGCGGATACTTGGTATCAGCATGTTAAGCTCGTCGGTTTTACCGCTGCTGGAAAGAGCAAGAAACACATCGTCACGGCTCACAATGCCCAGGTCTCCATGCATGGCTTCAACAGGATGCAAAAATACAGATCTTGTTCCGGTGCTGTTTAAGGTCGCCACTATCTTCCGTCCTACTATTCCGGATTTTCCGATACCCGCAACCACTAAGCGTCCGCTGGAATTGCATATAATCTCCACCATTTTGGAAAAATTATCATCAATACGCTCCGTTAATTTAAGTATCCCCTCCGCCTCTATTTTGAGGACATTAATGGCTTCCTGTATAATCATCTGCAATCTGTTTCCTTAGTTTTTATCTGGTTAAAGAAAATTATATTATAACTTTGGTGCCTGCATGTGCGGGCTCGCACGCAGACAGGTCTTAGTGTCTGGCTGAACTATTACATTAATTGTTAATAAATAGGCGTTTTTATATAATTTGTCAATTGTTCGATTTGTAATTAAAATCTTATTGACAATAAATACCTGCTTGATTATATTCCGTTGGTTTTATTTTATAATAACTCATAAAGGAGGTGATTCCAATGGTTTGTACAACGATCAAGGAGGGTGTAGAGTGCCCTTTTATGACAAAAAAAGGGTGCTCTTACAATGGCGGGATTTGCCATAAGATCGTGGACCAGTGCAATGGCTGCAATCGCAGCGCTGAGTTTTCATCAGGCTGGTACTGCACCGCATGTCCTGATCCTTCATTAAAATGGAAAAATGGTTCCTGCAACTTTGCCTCTCATGTTTCCACAGCTTCCGCTGCCACAAAAACAAAGATCAATCCACTCAAGGCATCCAAGAGAGGGAACAGGTAGTGCGGTTTTCGATCTACAGGTAAACCCCGCCCAATTACGTGGCGGGGTTTTTTTATTGTAAAACATAATGTTTTTAGGTAAAGTATTCAGGTTTTTTGTTTTATTCTTTTATAGGCTTCCAAAGGAGATTGTATCTATGAATCCCATTGCAAAACAGCTTAACAACACAATCACCGCAGGTAATCCTCATCTCATGGAGATGTTGTCTGATATCGGCAAAGAGCTCTTTTTCCCAAAGGGAATTTTAAGCCAGAGCGCGGAGGCAAAGAAAAAAGCCTTTAAATTAAATGCAACAATAGGAATTGCAAAGGAACAGGGTAAAACCATGCGTCTTAATTCGGTTATGTCCGCAATTAACGGCATACGGGCAAAGAAATCGTTAACCTATGCCCCATCATTTGGGATTACCAAATTAAGACAGGTCTGGCAAAATTCAATATTTGAAAAGAACCCCTCCCTTGCAAATAAACATATAAGCACCCCGATTATTACCTGCGGCATAACTCATGCTGTAAGCGTGTTTGCGGATCTCTGGATAAACCCTGGGGACGTGATCATATTGCCTGATATGATGTGGGGCAATTACAACCTTATTATGAATGTAAGAAAACAAGGAAACATAAGCCAATATCCCATATTTTCAGATGACGGCAGATTTAATCTTAAGGCTTTTGAGGAAAAGGTAGTTGATGAAGCAAAAAAACATGACAAGATAATTGTTCTGCTCAACTTTCCGCATAATCCCACCGGCTATACAGTAACCGAAGAGGAAGGAGACAGCATTGTTAATATTTTAGCCGATCTGGCCGATAAGGGCACAAACATAATTGCTGTTGCAGATGACGCCTATTTTGGGCTCTTTTATGAAGAAAAAACCATAAAAGAATCACTTTTTGCCCGGCTTTGCGATAAGCGCCCCAGACTGCTTGCCATAAAGATGGACGGCGCCACCAAGGAAAATTATGTATGGGGTTTAAGGGTCGGTTTTATTACCTACGGTTGTAAAATCAATGGCGATCCTGCGCCGGTATATGATGCCCTGGAGAAAAAGACAGCGGGTTGCGTAAGGGGTTCCATATCAAACGCTTCCCATCTTGGTCAATCCATTGTGTTAAGGTCCATGCAGCATGAAGATTATCCCGCAGAAAAAAAAGAAAAATTTGAAATACTTAAAAGCAGAGCGCAATGCGTTAAAGCTGTTTTGTCTGATCCGAAATACAAAGATGCCTGGGATGTTTATCCGTTTAATTCCGGCTATTTTATGTGTATAAAGTTAAAATCAATAGATGCTGAAACTCTAAGGCTTCATCTTTTAGATAAATATGGAGTGGGGCTTATTTCCATAGGTGACAGGAATTTAAGAATTGCCTTTTCATGCCTGGAACAAGAGGATATCCCCGAACTGTTTGATATTATACTCCAGGGAGTAGAAGATCTCAAAAATA
>JAPVVG010000179.1 GCA_028571455.1 Desulfobacteraceae bacterium
CCTGATTCCCATTCCAAAGAAGACTCCTCTGTGTTTCTGAGCAAACTCGCTAACTGCTAACTGGACAACTATGAGCTATGGCAGGCGGGTTTGCCGGTTAGCGAATATTTTTTAGCCTTTGCTGTCTGCATCTGCCCTTTTCATGCATTATGCCAGTTTTCAATTTTCAGTCTTAAAAACTGTTTAAAATCGTCAATGTTCCGTGTTACCAGAATCAGACCATTCACCACGGATATTGCCGCAATCTGTCCATCAACAAATGACGGAGTTAAGCCTTTCGACGATAATCTGGCACGTTCTTTTGCATGCCACTCTGCTGCCCTGTCATCATAAGGAAGAATAAGCATCGTGCGTTTGACGATGTCGTTAAGGAATGAAGCGATAACTTCACGTTTGCGTGACCGCGGAAGACGCTGACAACCAAATTGAAGCTCATGCCAAACCGGAGCAGCAGTGACTATTTCGTGCTGGCGCCTTTCAAGCATCTTCATGACCGATTTATCCGGGGCTGTTTTCACGGCCTCTGAAAGCACGTTTGTATCAATTAGATATTTCATCACTTCAACTCGACTTCTCTTCCCACAGAAAGGTCTCGAAGCCCTTTGAAATCAGTATCAGAGATCTCGATCCCTTCATCCTCAACCTTTCGCCGAAATTGCAAAAGGGTATTCCAAAACCCGGTATATTTGCGGCTGAGCCGTTCATATTCTTGAATTGACAGCAATACTGCAACCGGTTTCCCTCGTCTGGTCAATTCAACATACGGCCCCTTTTCGACATAATGGATAATGGTGGGAAGTCTGTTTTTTGCTTCAGATATGGAAAATTGCTTCTGCATTATTACCACCTCCTTGACATGTTATATTTGTAACAATTTAGGTCTTTCAAAGAGACTTTGACAGGATTAACAGGATATTCAGGATTAAAACATCAAAACTCATCCTGTAAATCCTTATCAAAATCCTTTACTTTACGTTTGATTTCAATTTCCCGTTCACCAAAATTAATAATTAAACCTAAAAACCATAATACATTCGGTTGTAAACTCTATATGTACAACCGATGATTTTTCAGTTAATTTTTTGTATTTCATTTGTACGCCCTACTCAGGATATGATTTTTTTGATTTACTGGCTAATTAGAGTGAGACTTAACCCAAGTCTGTTCACTTGAAACAAAATCTCGTTTATCCTGTTATCCTGTCTGGTTTTTTCAAAGGGCTAAAGCGTTACTTATATTTTTATTTATTATAGCCATCTTTATAGCCATAATCAAGAAAATAATAACTCTGCCGCAAGTGGATGGGATCGCAACGGAGTCTATAAGTGCTTGAAAGATCTGGATAGCGCTGGAGTTTATCCCGTAGATTCCCGCCTTCGCGGGAATGACAAACGGGGCCGGAATGACGGCTTTTGGGTATTTAATTGCCGGAGTAATAATTACCATAAAACGATTATAAATCAAGATCACATCCCTACAACCCTTTGTGTGCTTCGTAATAAAATATCTGTGGCCTCTATACTATTGACTCTTGCCTAAAACAAATTAATTGAGTATAAAACAATAATGAAAAAACGAACCCCTATAGCTGTTGTCGGGATGGCCGGTGTATTTCCAAAAGCTGCGGACCTTAATATATTCTGGCATAATATTATCAATAAAATCGATTCAACTTCCGATGTATTGAAAGATAGATGGATAGTTGAGCCGGACTTGATGTATAATCCTGATCCAATGCCGGATAAGGCACTTTCAAAACGCTGCTGTTTGATAGATGCCGATATACTTCAATCAATTAAGTCGAATCATACAGGCATAAACATAGACAAAGAGCTTTTAAAGGATCTCGACCCTCTCTATCACCTTGTTCTCCATGCCGGAAAAGAGGCATTGTCAGATTGTGCAACATCATCGTTAAACAGAGAACGTATTGGAATAATTCTTGCCGCAATTGCGCTTCCAACCGATGCATCTTCTTTAATCACCAGAAAAATCCTTGGCAGATCATTTGAAGAAAGACTCTTTGGCAGTTCTTCTCATTTTGAGGCAAAGCCTCTTACAACACAAGAATGCGCGGCAAGCAGGGTAACGAGCCTGCCTGCGGCCATCCTGGCAAAAGCTTTGGGACTTGGTGGCGGAAGCTATACTCTTGACGCTGCATGCGCATCATCTCTTTACGCAGTTAAATTTGCCTGCGACGAACTTTACTCTCACCGGGCAGACGCTATGCTGGCCGGCGGTGTTTCAAGACCCGAATGCCTTTATACCCAGGTAGGCTTCAGCCAGCTTCGAGCTTTATCCCCTTCAGGCCGTTGCGCACCTTTTGACGAAACCGCAGACGGTCTCGTAGTTGGAGAAGGCGTTGGAATACTCGTCTTAAAAAGGCTTGATGATGCCTTGCGTGATGGAGACAATATCCATGCTCTAATCCACGGCATCGGACTTTCCAATGATATAAGAGGCAATCTTCTTGCCCCGGATTCCGAAGGCCAGGTTCGCTCCATGCGCTCTGCTTATGAATCTGCCGGCTGGTCTCCTTATGACATCGATCTTATCGAATGCCACGGCGCAGCAACACCGGTAGGAGACTTTACAGAACTTCAAAGTTTAAGAAGTCTCTGGGGCGAATCAGGCTGGTCTTATGGAGAATGCGCCATAGGATCTGTAAAATCAATGGTCGGCCATCTTTTGACAGGCGCCGGCGCCGCAGGGATGATCAAGACCATCCTTGCGTTAAAACACAATATTCTTCCGCCCTCGCTCAATTTTAACAGAGCGCCAAAGAAAAGCCCGCTTAACAAGAGCCCTTTCAGGGTGCAAACAGAACCTGAAGAATGGATCAGAAAAGACAAGCATAGACCGCTTCGCGCCGCAGTGAGCGCATTCGGATTTGGTGGAATAAATGCTCATCTTCTTCTCGAAGAATGGCGCCCACCATCCAATCCGCAATCCCCAATCCGCAATCCCCAATCCGCAATCCCCAATCCCCCTATTGCCATTGTAGGAATGGGAGCTGCTTTTGGATCTTTAAAGTCATTGAAAGATTTTCAAGAGGTTATTTTCAAGGACAAATCCATAATCATAAAAAGGCCGGAACACAGATGGAAAGGATGCGATACTATTGCGGAAACATATCTTGACAAACGTGCTGCATACGGCGGGTTTATGGACAAGCTCTCGCTTAATGCAGGAGAATTTCGCATACCTCCCAGCGAAATCCCTGATATACTACCGCAACAGCTATTAATGCTTAAAGTATCAGCCAAAGCCATGAAGGATGCGGGTCTTCCGCTTAGGAAGGATCGCCCGCGCATGGGCTCCATTATCGGCATGGGCTTTGATTTTGAGGCAACCAATTTTCACCTGCGGTGGCATCTGCAAAACCTGGTCGGGTTATGGAAAAAAAGATATAGCCTTGATCTTGATGATAATGAAACTGCAAAGTGGCTTGAATCCTTGAGAGACTCATCCGGTCCGCCCTTGACAAACGCGCGGACTCTGGGCGCTCTTGGAGGAATCATAGCAAGCAGGATTGCCAGGGAATTTCGCTTTGGAGGCCCAAGCTTTGTTGTCTCCAATGAAGAGGCATCAGGCTTTAGCGCTCTTGAAAGAGGGGTAAGATTTTTGCAGCAAAATGAAATGGATGCTGTCCTTGTGGGCGCAATAGATCTTGCATGCGATGTGCGCAGCATTATCACGGCGGACAGAATAAGCCCTTTTTCCAGAAAGAATGAGACCCGCCCATTTGACAGGTCAACACATGGAAGACTTCCCGGAGAAGGCGCGGCAGCGCTTGTTCTGAAACCTCTTGACCGGGCAATAGAGGATGAAGACAGAATATATTCTGTAATAATAGGGATAGGAAATGCAAGTAAAACAAAGGATGAAATAGATTCTCCTTCAAAGGATGCTTATATTCTCTCGCTCAAGCAATGCTTTTATGATGCGGGAATTTCGCCCTCTTTAATAAGTTTTTTTGAAACACATGGAAGCGGCGATCCTGTTGAAGACAACGCGGAATCAGAGGCTCTTCACGAGTTTTTTAAAAATCGCAAAAACAGATGCGCTATAGGATCTGTCAAAGCAAACATAGGACATGCGGGAGCAGCCGCAGGGCTTGCTTCTATAATTAAAACAAGCCTGTGTTTGCATCAAAAAATAATCCCTTCCTTAAAGAACTCCGGCAACGGGAAAAAGAACATTCTGCAAAATAAGATATTTCATATACCTGCAAATCCAAAAGACTGGGCAGATAACATAAAAGACAGTCCCCGCAGGGCATGTGTTGGCTGTATGACAATAGACGGCAACTGCAGCCATGTTATACTTGAAGAATTTAGACATACAAACGAAAAACCTGTCGCTCACCTGCGCCCGCATCGCAATCAAGAAGATTGCGAAAAGAAAGAAACAAGCAAGAAGATAACTCTGATCATCGGAGGAAAAGCCCCCTGCCCAGCCCTGCCTGAAAGAAAGAGCAAAACGCAAAGCTCTCCGGAGATAGAGCGTGCAATAAAAAGCATTGAAGCCACAGCAGATGCTCACAAGACTTTTTTGGAGTTTTCAACCAGTCTGCAAAACTCCTATGCCCAGGCATTTGAACTTCAGACAAAACTTCTTATAGCCCGAAACACAGAGGTCGGAAGTCAGAAGTCAGAGGTCGGAGATCTGAGGTCGGAGGTCGGAGATCGGAGGTCAGAGGTCGGAGGACAGAAGTCAGAAGTCAGAGGTCAGAGGTCGGAAAGAGAAAAGAGAAAAGTGAAACCAGAAACCAGAAACGAGCAACGAGCAACCAGTAACCAGCAACCAGTAACCAGTAACAATCTTCAATCTTCAATCTTCTCCCGCGACATGTGCATGGAATTCGCCATCGGCTCTGTGGCAAAAGTGCTTGGACCTGAATTCGCGATGGTCGATACATATAACGCAAGGGTGCGCCTGCCTGATGAACCTCTCATGCTTGTTGACAGGATAATTTCGATTAAAGGTGAAAAATGTTCACTGGGCTCCGGTCGTGTGGTAACGGAGCATGATGTTTTGCCAGAAGCGTGGTATCTGGACGGGGGCCGCGCTCCGGTATGCATATCAGTCGAAGCTGGCCAGGCTGATCTGTTTCTGTGCTCCTATTTAGGCATCGATCTTGTAGTAAAAGGCAAAAGAACCTACAGGCTGCTCGATGCTGTTGTAACATTTCATCGCGGTCTGCCACAGCCCGGAGACACAATCAGATATGAAATAAATATTGAAAAGTTTGTCCGCCAGGGTGAAACATTTCTTTTCTTTTTCAACTTTAAAGGTTTTATCAATGGCTCCCATCTTATCACCATGTCTGACGGGTGCGCGGGTTTCTTTACCGAAGAGGAGGTTAAAAATTCAGGAGGAATTATCCTTAAAGATGAAGATACAAAGCCGCTGAAGGGAAAAAGAGCATCTGGATGGAAAGAGCTGGTGGATGTATCTGTTGAAAAATATGATGATGAGGCTGTAAATGCTTTGAGAGCAGGAAATTTAAAAGCATGTTTCGGCGCTCTTTTTGACAATGTTGAGCTTGCCGAGTCGCTCAGGCTTCCTAAAGGACGGATGAAACTGATCGACCGGATTATCCATCTTGATCCAGAGGGAGGGCGATACGGGCTCGGCCTGATTAAAGCAGAGGCTGATATACATCCGGACGACTGGTTTCTTACCTGCCATTTCATGGATGACATGGTAATGCCTGGAACCCTCATGTATGAATGCTGCGCGCATACCCTCAGAGTGTTTATCCAGCGCATGGGATGGGTAACGGATAAAACCGGGGTATGCTATGAACCGGCGCCTGGAGTTAAAAGCATACTAAAATGCCGTGGACCTGTAACGCCAAATACAAAACATGTTGTTTATGAAATAATAATAAAGAAGATCGGATACAACCCTGAACCTTATGTAATTGCCGACGCTCTCATGTATGCTGACGGGCATAGAATAGTTATGTTTACTGGTATGTCCATGAAAATGACCGGCATAACCGGTGAAGAAATAGAAGCATTCTGGAAGAAAAAAGAAAAGCAAGTCCTGTTTGATCAAAAAAAGCTGCTTGCCTTTTCAATCGGAAAGCCTTCTGAAGCATTTGGCGAGCCTTATAAACAGTTTGATAAAAAAAGACGTATTGCAAGGCTTCCCGGGCCGCCATATCAGTTTATGGACAGGATAGTTTCCATCGAGCCCGAGCCGTGGGTCTTAAAACCTGACGGATGGATAGAAGCCGAGTATGATGTGCCTTATGATGCATGGTATTTTAAATCAGATCGCGGCCGGCTGATGCCGTTTTGCATTTTGCTTGAAATCGCGCTTCAGCCCTGCGGCTGGCTTGCGGCATATATGGGATCTGCTCTTAAAAGCGAAAATGATCTCAAATTCAGAAACCTTGGCGGAAATGCGATCTTGCACGACAATGTATCGCGTGAGGCAAAAACTCTGACTATGCGAGCCCGCACAAAAAAAGTCTCTGAAGCGGGCGATATGATTATAGAAGAATTTGATTTTCTGATACTGCAGCAAAATAAAATAATTTATAAGGGAAATACCTACTTTGGTTTTTTCACGGATAATGCCCTGATGCAGCAGGCCGGCTTAAGTGACGCGGATAAACGGGCATATATTCCAACAACCGATAGACTAAATAAAAGCAATGCATACCTGTTCGAAGACGAAGCCCCTTTCACGCCTGACGATCCTGCCATTGACAAAGCGCCCTGTTTATCAATGCCTTCAAAGGCGATTCGCATGATCGATAAAATCGATCTGTATCTGCCGGATGGAGGCCCAAAAGGTCTTGGTTTTATCCGCGGGATAAAAAATGTAGATCCTGATGAATGGTTTTTCAAGGCGCACTTTTATCAGGACCCTGTATGGCCCGGTTCTCTTGGAATAGAAGCATTTCTTCAACTTGTTAAGTTCATGGCGCTTAAGCGCTGGAACCATTTAGCCAACACCCACGGTTTTGAACTTATCACCCAGAAGCCGCATAACTGGACCTATCGCGGGCAGGTTATTCCGGCTAATAAAAGAATCGAAGTTGAAGCCGTGATAACCGGCATTCAGGACGTTCCTGTCCCAGGCATTATTGCAGACGGATTTTTAAAAGTGGACGGGCTCTATATTTACGAAATGAAAAATTTCGGCTTTAGATTGGTTCAGGATATATAGCGGCTGAACAAAAACTCCCTGCAAGAAAAACAATGACAAATAGTTTTTAATATAGATTTTTTATGAAAAAGTGTTATGTTTAATTAAGAATTTCCGCAATCCTGCTGAAACGGGAAGTAACAAGGAGAAATTTCAATGGATTCACCAGTTGAAAAATTAAGGATAGGGGTAGCCAATCGGGGAGTTCCGGCGCTTCGTATAGGACGTACCATCAGGGAAATGGGAGGCATATATGTAGCATTTGCCACAGAAGAGGACAAAACAGCCCCTCATGTATCCAAGGCAGATAAGGCTTATACTATACGGACGGAAAAAGGATATTTAGATATAGAGCAAATCGTTCGTCTTGCAATACAGCATGATGTTAAAGCCCTTCACCCTGGCTGGGGTTTTGCCGCAGAAAACGACCGGTTCCCATCCCTGTGCAAGGAAAATAAAATCATCTTCATCGGCCCTTCAGAAGCGCCCATGAAAAAATTAGGCAATAAGGTCACGGCCCGAAAGATTGCAAAGTCTGTTTCCGTGCCGGTCATTCCCGGTTCCGACAGCGCGGTAACCCTTGAAGAAGCAAAACAGATCGCCCTGGAAATCGGCTATCCGGTAATGATAAAAAGTGAAGGGGGCGGCGGCGGAAGAGGAATTGTAATTGTTGAGTCCCCTGAAGAACTTGAGCAGCATTTCCAAAAAGCCTCAACCATCGCAGAGGCGAGTTTCGGCAACCCGAATTTATATATTGAAAAATTTCTTTCATCGGTCAGGCACATGGAGATACAGGCTGTCTGTGATTCATTCGGCAATGCAGCAGTACTGGATGAACGGGACTGCTCCACGCAGAGAAAAAATCAAAAATTACTGGAAATCACCCCCTCTCCCTGGAAAGGGATGACCAGCGAATTAAGAAAAACCCTTAAAGACGCCACCTTAAAGATTATATCTGCCTCAGGATATGATTCTATCGGGACATTTGAATTTTTAGTGGATGAAAAACAGAATTACTACTTTATTGAGGCAAACACCAGGCTTCAGGTTGAACACGGGATCACAGAGATACTTTACGGAATAGATCTTGTTGAAGAAATGATACGAATCTCTTTTGGCGAAAAACTGCGCCTGAACCAGGAAGAGCTGAAACCAAGGGGATTTGCCATGCAATGCCGAATAAATTTCGAGGATCCCCAAAACAATTTCCAGCCAAACGCAGGGGAAATAACCAGGTATCTTTCTCCCGGGGGCGAAGGAATAAGGCTCGATTCATGCGTCTTTTACGGATACGAGTTCCCCAAACTCTACGACTCGCTGGCAAGTCTTCTTATGGCGCACGGAGCCACATGGGAAAAGACACTGGCAACCATGCAGCGGGCGCTGTCTGAATACTTTATAGGCGGTCTGAAAACCACTATTCCATTTCATAAAAAGGTTATCTCACATCCAAAATTCATGACAGGCGAAGTTGTTACAAAATTCATCGATAATACGCCTGAACTGATGTCTTACAGGGAAACCATACCTGAAGAAATCAGGCTGTCAAATTTGATGGCTGAAAGTACCGCCAAGGGATTTAATCCATATATCGGGCTTGGGTCTTACCGAAAATTCGGCGATTCCAAGGTCGGACCAATGTTTGTGGATGTTTCAATACTGGCAAAAAAGGCTGTCCATGACCGTTCCTATCAGCCGCCATTTAATCCAAACGACCATCGGGACAAGACTCTAAATTTTTTACGAAATTCTGAATATGTGGAATTCTGCAACACAACGCCCAGGGATATAACCCAGTCGGAAACCGGTAATCGATTCCGTCTCTTTGATGATCGACTTGTTGGGCCTTTGATTGACAGGTGCGGATATGCATCTATCGAAAACGGCGGCGGAGCCCATTACCACGTTGCCATGCTTGGATGCATGACAGACCCGTGGGCCGAGGCGGCAAACTGGAATGAGTTTGCGCCAAATACGCAAAAACTTATTCTCATACGATCAACAAATGTGCTTGGCTATGCTCCACAGAGTCGCGAAATAATGAAGCGCACAGGCGAAATGATAGTAAAGCATTACCATGTAATACGATGTTTTGATTTTCTGAATCATATTGAAAACATGGCTCCGTTTGCCGAAATTGTTTTAAATGCTGAAAACCGTATTTTTCAGCCCGCCATCAGCTTAAGCTGGGCACAGGGTTTTGATGTTCCACACTACCTTGGGGCGCTGGATGACATCCTTTCAATGGTGGCGCGGATTTTAGAATGCAATAAGGATGAGGCGTCTAAAAAAATTATATTCTGCCTTAAAGATATGGCTGGTGTATGCCCGCCGCGGTTTATAAAAAGCCTAATTTCAGCCATACTTGATAAGTATCCTGATTTAATTATTCAATATCATCGCCATGCAACAGACGGTCTTGCCGTGCCCGCGCTTGGCGCTGCCGCTCAGGCAGGAGCAAAAATCCTGGATGTTGCCGACGGTCCCAGCGTAAGATTTTACGGCCAGACAGCAGTCATGCCGGTGCTGGCATATATTGAAGGAGAGCTTGGTTTAAAGACCCGGCTCGATAAAGAAAAGATCAGAGAAACCGCATTTGTTCTAAAGCAGATTATGCCGATATACGATCATTACTGCAGACCCACATTTCTTGGGATTGATCACGACGTTACACTGCACGGGCTTCCAGGCGGGGCTACTTCAAGCAGCCAGGAAAGCGCCTTAAAACAGGGATACGCATTTCTGCTGCCCAGCATTTTATCGGTTCTTGAACTCTATCGAAAACTTATCAGGTATCACGATGTTACGCCCGGCTCTCAAATAACCTGGACCAATGGATACATGATGGTTGTAGAGGCTTATGAACGGGGCGGAATGTCGGAAGTGCAAAGAATTATCAAGCTTTTAAAGAAGGTAACCGCTGTTGAAGAAGATGAGCTGGATGAGCAAACCAGGGAAGACCGCAAGATACTTTTTTCCCATGCAAATGATGCTTTAAAAAATCTTCTGTTAGGAAAATTCGGTAAACTTCCTCTTGGATGGCCCAAACAATGGATCTATGAATCAATATTTGGTAACAAATGGGAAGAGGCTATAGCCAACAGAACAGAGGAAAGTCCTCTCAATTTTCTCCCCCCGGTTAATATCAACGAAGTAAAAAAAGAGCTGGCCGGACATATCAAAAGAAAACCAACTGAAGAAGAGCTGGTTAATTACCTGAATCATCCGGGTGATGCCTTAAAACTTATCAAAAATCTGGAAAAATACAGCGATCCTAATGTGCTTCCCGATGATATCTGGTTTGAAGGCCTTGAGCCCGGAGTTGAACGGGAATTTCGGACCTCTGATGGAAAAATACATATCATAGAGGTCATGCGTTTAGGCCGCGTAAGCAAAAACGGCACAAGAAGAATACGCTACAAGCTCGATCACGAAGTTTTTGTTGAAGAAATACAGGTTGAAAAAAGAGCCGTGGAAAAAAAGGGGATGGAAATGGCTGATGAAAATAATCCATATCACATCGGCGCCCCGTTTGATGCAGATCTATGGCTTGTTCACAAAAAGGCAGGCGATGCTGTGCAGGAAGGTGAAGAGATATTGAACCTCTCCTTAATGAAGGTTGAATACTCTATAAATTCTCCTGTAAGCGGCGTTGTTAAGCGAGTGCCGGTTTTTGCCGATTACAAAGCAGACAAAAAGATGGTTCCTGTGGCAAAGGGGCAGCTTCTCATGGAGCTTGCTCCCACTTATAAATGTTGCCCGAATTGCAATGAGCCCATAAAGGAAAAAGACAAATTCTGCTCAAATTGCGGAAACAGATTGTCTGATTAAAGCGCCTTCAAACTTTGATGTTCTCGTAAAAAATCCAATATATCCCTTAACCACGCCAGGGGCGTGGCGAAGGCGGGAATCCAATAATTACAGGCTGTTGCAATCCATGAGATTGCTTCGTCCGCCAAAGGGCTCTGGCGGACTCGCAATGACAGGAAGAATGTAATTCAGGGGTTTTCGTTCAGACACTAAATAGTCGAGTCGTCAAGTTGGAAGGTCCTTAAATCAATCGACTGATCAACCACCCGGGCAATTGCGGGGCAAAGCCCCTAAGTTCTATTCTTCCCGTTTAAGTGAGCCACTCCATGATTCGAAGACAGGCAGACTGGGCTGGTTGGGCTTTTCCTCCGGAGTATAGAACATCATATAGGTCATATCCTTCCAGCCGATGAAGCCACTTCCATCAATGCATTCGTGGTATCTTTTACGCCATGTCCCTGTATTAAGGTAAAGATGTTCGAAGATTCTCCCTTCTTCTCTATTCAGGGCAAGCGCTTTTTTTAGTGGGTCATGGGTGTGCCCCATCACGATGTATTGTATGCGGCTGTCAAGCTTAGAGAAAAGATTTGCCGCTCCTTTAAGCAATTCATCTTCACCAAACAGGGCCGCGATCTTATCTGCAATGTCCAACAACCTGCCAGTAGAAAAAACCTTGAATTTCTCAAGGAAGTAAAGGACACCCTGTATCTGATCAGCCGTGTCGAAAGGGTTGTGCCATAGATCGTGACGATCGTACCATTTTTTTACAAATGTCAGCTCTTTAAATTCTTTCACCACTTCGTCAACAGTGTCCTCGATAATCTCCTTTAGATCCCGGTTGGCCTCCACCTGATAGAGAAGCCATTTCAAGGTCGCTGAGAATGGACGCACATTCTCAATCTCCTGAAAATTTCTTTTCAGATTCTCCCGCTCTATTGCGTTCAGATTACCGCTGGCTTCAACATTTTTCATGACTTTATAAGGAAGTTTGGCGATGAGTTCCGTTGTTATGGGGTCGCCGATAGGCACAAGCTTGTAGTCTTTATCGGTGTGGCCCGGGCCTCCCTCGTAGTTGAATTTATCAAAGCAATGGCCGTGCAGCGCGTATACCCCATGCTCAGTATTGGAAAAGTGGTGCTTGAAATTCTCCGGGTTGCTATCTTTCAAGCCGAGAAGTTCTATCACTTTTCCTTTCAGGTCTTCTATCAACCAGCAGAGCCGGTCATGATTTCCCGGTATATAGACGGTCTCCACTTCAATATTCCCAAAACGTTTTTCAATAGCAGGCGGATCGAAGAGTTTAAATGTATCCCTGTTTTTTTCCTCTATCTCGCTTAAGATTGCCCAGGCTTTTTCCCGCATTTTAGCTGTATTGTTTCCCCATGGCCGGTCAACCTCCTCTTCTTTAAACCATTCTTCGGTTCGAATGATATCAAATATATCACCAAGAAAGACGATCTTTAACTCCTTAGCTTTAGCCTTATCTGCATGAACTTTAACGTTGGCAAGAAAGTTCTCGAAAGCCGAAGCCGGAATATTATGTTTTCCTGCAGTTTCATCCACAAAATGCAAATCACTGATAAAAACCAGCATAATGCCCTCCTTTCAAGTAATTGGGGCAAAGCCCCAAGGTTCAGCTATAGACAATGCTTCTGGTAAAAGGTATCTGTCTAATTTCCGGGACGTATTATAATACCTGATTCGTCTGTATAGTCTTCTTAAACAACCTGAGAAATTTCCTCAATAGCCTTTGCATAGGCTACCGCTAACTCATCAATATCTTTATCTTCCTGTGCCCTTGCCAGATCACTATCATTGTCAATAAAAAATGGCTCGGCAATGACGCAGGGGGCGTTGGTGTAACGCAGCAGGTAACCGCCTCGATCTTCACTCGTCTTTGGCTTTATTCCTCTGTCAGGTAGTTTTAGATGTTCAACAAGATGATTGAGAAGAATTTCGGCCATTTTCTTGCCCTTTTCGGATTTGTGATAGTAAAGTGCTTCGGTACCTGATGCCCTTCCATTAAAGGCATTGCAATGAAGACTGACAACAAAATCGGGGTCAAGAGCATTTATGTCGTCCGGCAGCTCCTTGTATGTCCTTCTGTAAATTCGCTGTACTTCTGCATTTCGGATTTTCTTTTCAATACGAAGGGCTAAATCGTCATTAAAATCAAATTCAGTAAGATTGCTATTCACATTTATAGCTCCGGGAGAACTTTTCTTATGCCCAATGACCAGGGCACAAAGCTTTTTCAGTGGAGCTATTTCCTGCTCACTTTCCAACTCGGACAGGCGCTCTTGAATCTCCGTTAAGGAAACGATGCCCTTTTCTGCAAGCTTTTGAATTAAAGCACCCGTTAAACGGGACAGAATTTCCACTACCTGTGCCGAATAGAAAATCTTGCCGACAAGCTCCCCCTGGACCAGGGCTGTTTTTCCTAAGTCTTCTTCGGCAACAGGCAGCGCTCCCGATTCAGGTGGCTGTGCTACTCTTTTTGGGAGGGTGGTGAGCAGAATCTTCCCAGATTCAGTCTTTAGATAACCATCCGGTCTAAGCGTTCCTATAAGCCAATCTTTCGCCGCCATTTATTCCTCCTGATTTTCTTGAAAAAGGGCCTCGACATTATCTTCCACAACGCCTGAATCGCTGATATGGAGGTTCCTCTTCCCTCAGAGTGTTTCTACTACTTCACCACCTTAATGCTGTATGCGCCTGTTCCGCTCTGGCTGTCGTAATGTTCAACTCTGACATAGTACATACCAGGTGAAAGGTCTGTAGAAATTTTTGCATTCCAGCCTGTACCACTGTCGTCATCACGCGCAATCAGCTTTGTTTCATTGTCTGGGCCGTAAAGGGCCATAAGTAAATCCGTGCGGCCTTCCGTTTCAACGGTATATCTTCCTTTCTCGGCAACTATGAATTTATAGGAGTCTTTCCGGCCGGGATGAGTGATCTCTGCTTTATGCGGCGCAAAATCAATAACCGGCAACTCAACCGGTCCCTCGACGGGAGGAACAAAAATCACAGCAAAGGCTTTCTGGGATCGAAAGTCATCTGTTAGAGGTCCGTATTCATTATACTGAGGCTTCTGGCTTGACCCGATCAACTCGCATATCTTTTTATGCAAGTCTTGGAAAGTTCCGGCAAAAGTGCCATCCTGCCAGGCTTCACACAAAGCAATAGTGAATGCTCCACCATGCTGGTATCCAGCAGACGTAAAACCGTCCCGACATCCTCCGAGATGAATAAGCTGAGCCTTAATATCCACTTCCTCTCTTGGCATCCTTGCTACAGGTCTGAATATGGCCTGTTCATTTACCGATACCGTCATTCTTCCCCTGTAATTCGTACCGGAATTGCAGCTATCGCTGATCATTACTATACGTACACCGGCTTTGAATCTTGTCAGTGCATAGTGAATCTTGTCATCTATTACTTCTCTGTCATATCCAACAAGTGTTTCATCCTTGCCATCCACTTCGTCTCCGTTAAGATCCGGCTGTTGCCCCCCATGCCCCGAATAATAGAAAACAAAGATGTCATCAGCGACCAGGTTGTCAGCCGCGCGATAGAGTGAAGATAGGATTATGTTCCGGGTGGCATCAGCGGTCTTCAGTATCTTAGTATCATAGTCGAGGGATTTCAGAATCCTCTCCATGTTGTCTACATCGAGTTCGCATCCCCAACATCCGCCCGTTCCATCCCATCCGTTGTAAGAGGCAGGATCTACACTTTTCAGTCCAACCAGCAGAGCATGTCCTTTAGCCATTTTCTTCCTCCTTTCTGCATTTTTCTATCTTTCCGATCTTTTCTTTCGTTTTTCTGTGATGTTTACTCTGTCAGATCCTCTCAAATATGATGATAGGACGGCGCCCTTATCATCAGGAATTATTAGCTACCGTTTCACTTCGATAATACGTTCATCTGCTTGACTTACATTTCCAGTATTATCAATAACGCGTAAACGAAAACGATAACGACCTGATTTTAGACGATTTTCAACTTTAAACACCGGTTCATCGGTAATAACAGGCTGATTGGGTTGCAATATCGCCATAATGATTATTCCAGCAATGTCCATTCATATTTAACGATTTTGCCAGGCGGCACATCACTGGAACGTCTCCCATCCAACATAAAACTTTGCCCGGGCTGCACCGACTTTGGCGCTTCCAGTACAGCCGTTGGTCGAATGGTATCCCGAACGATCACATCAACAATATCAGGCAAACTGACGTTTCCTGAATCATCTTCGACAACAAGTTGCAACCGATGACGACCTGGCTTAAGGAGCAACTCCTCACTGGAAATCACTTCAACCACAGGTTCTTCTGTTATTACTGGTGTGCCTGGTTTAAATACCGGCATGATTTTTCTCCTTTTTTAATCCACTAAGGTCCATACATAGCGCACGACACTGCGCCCCTCAAAAGCCATTGAATCTGACCCATCCAATACGAAACTGTGACCATACTCTGAATGAACATCTGTACCCGCATCCGCTACAGGATTGAGTGTTTCCGCACTTTTTTCTCCCACACGCCACAACAATGCTCTTAATTTTAAATCTGATCCCTTATTATTAAAAAGTCGAATAACGTTCTCATCGTGTAACTCATACCAGAATTCGCTGCCCAATCCCAGGCTGGATACTGTTCCCGCAAAAGGCTGGTTTTGTAATTGGACCAACAGATCTAACGAACGTAAATTATGCGCAAGGTTCTGATCGTTCTTCGCGCTCACTGTCACCCAACCCGAATCAAAATGCGGGTGTAAACGTGACACAACAGGATCGCCATCATAGCGCCAGCGGCCTGCGTCGTCTTCAAAAAAATTGCCGGTGTGTCCTGCGTTCAGCGGCGGCAAATACCACTGACCTTTTTGAATCACATCAAAGCCGCCTTCCCGTGGGCGTATTTGTGCGATAGGAATATCATCCTCATGTGACTGGGGCAGTTGGTTTTTAAAACTCAAATTGATGCTGTGCTCGACTTTCACTGGTTGCCCATTAATTTCCTCGGCTACCTCAGCTTTATATTGAGCGCATAAATAAATCGAGTTTTCCCCGCTGAAAACTATCTCGAGCGTTGCAGGTTCCGACAAAATAATAGGACGCGCCCATTGATCGAAGGCCAGTCCAGAACCAACTGCCATGTGGGTTGAATCAATACCGGTGACGCGATATCCCCAACTGACACCGGCAATGCCAAGCGCTAATCGAAGATGTTGCAACCCTTGCAAGAGATTGTCCTGCAGATAATCCAGATCCTCGCGTCGTACGCGCTGGCCATCATAAAATAAAATTTTCGCCTGTTCCGTCATTTTTCTGTATTATTCTTCCGCAGTCGTTTGATATTGTATTTTCACATTTTGCAGTGTCATGGTCCCTGCCGCATGCGCCGTTATTTTCATTGTAATTTGCATTTTTCCATTTTGCGGCGTTAACGTTGGACCTGTGCTGTCACCGGTTTCTTTGTTAAAAAAGGAAAAGGTGACAATATTCACTTCTTCAATTAGATCAGTGCTTAGTGTTTTACCAGAGACTTCGAGCTCAACAACGGGGGCATCTTCACCCGCAGCAGGTTTTCGTAACTGACGAAATGCTGCTACGAGTTGGCCTTGTTTGTAAGGAAATTTTTTCCAGCCAGCTCCATGACGATTAAAACAAACATAATTCCCATCCGGTTCGTTAGATTCCAACACGATTCCAGCCGAACCGGTTTTTGATTTAACAACAAACCAGATATGCCTGCCTGCTGTCGTTTTTAAGGGTTTTGAAAAGAACACATCAAACCACTGGATTTGACTGATAGCCGGTACCGCAACTATTTCGGAATGAAGCACCTTTTCTCCCGGCATTCCATTTAAATCCTCAATCAGTTCCAAGGCTAATTCAGCATTGCTGTTAACTTCGGTCAAATGCAAACTGATGCCGTGGAATTCCGTACTTTCATTTATGGTAATGCGTTGGGCAATATTAAAGTCCGGCGCTATCCTGGCAACAATATTGTCAAAAACATTTGCAATAGACCGCGGAAATGTCCGCCATTCAGGAAAATCGTGGGTAATTTCCATGCTCAAGCCATTCATTTTCCAATTGTCGTTTCCTGGTGCGGGAAATTCAAGTATCACTTCTTTATCTTCCTGATGCAAAAAATTGATGGGTAGACGCTTTGACTCATTCCATTGAGCGGTGGCGACGAGATCGTACAAAAGCTGAGGGCTTTCCAGCTTAATCACACCAGGAAGATCTGTGGTTACTGTCAACGGTATGCTGTCAACAGTCGTCACACCGCTATCAGTCAATTTATCTATGTAAGCATTCACCTCGGCAGAGAAATCCGGCAATGATTGTTCGCCGATCATTTCACCGGCATGAGTAAAAAATGGCGGGTGATCGGCAACAGCGACACGGACATTGAGTGGACAGGTATTACTCTTGATTGATATATAGTCCAGAACTTCATCGATAATTGTTCGATCACCGTCCCCAGGCTCAGAGATATCACCAGACAATTGTACAAATAGTTTTGCTGTTTCCGTTTCCGGAAAGTTGACCAGCGTTTTTCCTGTTGAATCCGGTTCAGGTTTGTCTTTATTAAATGGAAATAATGGCTTTTCACCAAATTCAATGCCCATCCACGGTAACACCAGCGTAATCTTCAATTCAGCATTAAGAGTATCCGTAATCTGGAGCGCGCTAACTTTGCGCATGCCTCCGAAATCGATAACAAAAGCTTTATTGGAATCAGAATCCAATTGAGTTGGTTCTGCACCGGTGGAATATTCAATACCACTGGCCCGTACACTGGCACAGGAGAAGGTACGCAACGGCCCTGAATAGGCGCTGCCTTTTATAGAGGCAGTTGCTAATCGTACCCTGGCATTGTTTGGAATCTGGCCCGGCAACTGTAATGTTGTATTCCCTGAAGCAGCGTCTAAATTGAGCGTAAAATAGTCAGACATATAGCCAGCGGCATCCCATTGGCGCCTGGCTTCTATTATTTCTGCTACGACTGCGTTAGTAGCAACTCCGTTCGTTGAATAGACTATTTTACCCGTATCTATCATTACCGACTAGTTTCCTGTATTTTTTTAAAAATTATAAATAAAAAACAAATCCTTGTAAACGCTAGAGATCTTTTCTTCGTTTGCCTCTGCAGTCAAAATTTCTTTTTCTATCACATAATTTTTCATTGTCGTCTTCTCTGCTGCAGACAGTTCTTCGTATTTTTTATCCGACTCCAACATCTTTGTTGCTTCAGTGTTCGACGAAATATCATCAATAACTTTACGTACCTTGTCATCTTTATACTTATTCATCATTTCCGGACTCATGTCCTTTATTATTCCAATATCAATTTGATCTTTATACATAAAGGTTAAATTGATCGGCGTACCTGCCGGAACTTGTACTCCGGCTTTGGGAAACTGATCGACAACAACAAAACGCTTTTTAACTGGTTCAGCCTCGACAATGCTTTCAAAGTCAATACGATCACGAAACTCCTTGACTTCGGGGCGCGCCATCACTTCCACTTTGCGGCCGCTGATTACCATTTCAGCAGCACCTATGCTAGCACCTGCCATTTTTTCGATATTTATCGATTCACCTGTTCGGATTATGTTTGCCATATGTCACCCCCTGTCAAGCTTCAATGCTATTTGTATCACCTAAGACTAAGTTTGCTGCTTGTAATGCCGCACGCGCTTCATTCAAGGTCATCCCTTTCAGCTCAGGCACCGTGACCTGTTCCACGAATGCCGCCTTAGCGGAAACAAGCAGCTCCACGGGATCACCTATCTCATGGAGAAGATTTGCTTCAGGAACCTGATTGATAACTTTTGCTTCGGCGCCAACCTTATCAATATCATCAGCGCTCAAGTCTTTTCCATGGCTGTCGATGACTCGATGCATTAAAAAACCGGCGCTTTTCAGCGTTTCCTTAGCAGCCGCCAACTTCAGACCAAATAAATTCGGCACCGGCTTCCTGATAACGGTTTGTGTCATATCAACCGTTACTTCCAGCGTCGAGCCGTCATCCTTTATAATAATTCTTCGCTCTTCGCTGGCATAAGTTTCTGCTTCAACCGTCATTTTGTATTCAGCAGGCTTTAGATCGTGTGCAATGTAACTTTGCACTTTGCCGCCGGCATAGACGGCAATTTGCGGCGGAATGCGCCTGGCAATTAGAGTGACAGTCGCATCTTTTAAAATCGATTTGTCCTTGCCGTTGCGCACTTCAACAGTTAAGGCTCCCTGGGACCGGTTATATTCTGCATACAATGTTTTGATGGCATCAATAATATTGTTCCACCCTTCTGCAGTAATCGGGTCTCCAGGTGTTGAGTTAATTAGTGGCGGGTATGTTATGGCCATTTTTTTCTCCCTCTTTCATATTGTTCTTCATTTTTTTTGCGAATCTATAGTTTGCATGTTTGATAGTAACAGGTCACGGTTGTCGGTTTACAGTTAACAGTTTTATGTTTTGAGCAACCGTGAACCGTGAACCGTGAACCGTGAACCGTAAACGGTTACGCATATATCTTGTGCTGTACTCTTAACCTAAATAACAGTACCGTCATAAAAAACGCCGCTGCCGGTCAATGCATCGGTGTCGCGTAACACACTATGATCTAAAATCCATTGATCAGAGTAATATTCAACATTTACTCGAATTCCAGCGCCACGGAATCTTTCAAGACCAGCCCGCACCCAGGCACGTAAATCAACATCTGCCAGCATATCATCCAAATCCTGCAAAGTGTCGGGAATTAAAATTGTTAAGGCAAACGGCTCATGTTCCTGCCACTGCACCTGTACTTTCCCCGACGCCGGCAATGCTACCAATAGCGTTTCATTTTCAGGCAGCGCAAATACGCATCGATTAAAAGCGTCGCCATTAAATACTCCTTCGCGTACAGAAAAACGCCAATCGCTGTCACCGAGAGGTAATTTGGGCATTTGAATATTTGTAAGCGGCACAATAGCGGGACGCGGAAACTTGCGTTGCAATGCTCCGGGAGGTTCCACGACAACAAAAGGACTTTGGACCTCGCAGGGCGCTAATTTATCTTCATCAAATAAAGCCCCTTCGAAATAGTAACAGCGCTCCGTCACATCAACACCATTCAGATATCCTTTGCCCTCACGGGTAAACAATAAGACTTGCCCTTGAGCAACACTGCCAAGAAAACCAATCCCTTGGCGTGTGGTAATGTTGATGATTTGCGGGAAAACAGTACGTTTTTTAATACCAGCCACTTTGACCGACGGGGCTGTATCAAAAAACCCACCTTTATGTATGCGAAAACGCTCACGTTGTCTTCTCTCTATTTCATCTGTAGATTTATCAATGAACGGGTTTTCCAATAGATAGATATAGCCGCTTTTAATGACAATATTTTCGTCTTCTACTGTGCGATATCGCACTGCCAGGCGATGAATAAAACCGCCACAATCTTTGCCATTAACG
Source organism: Desulfobacteraceae bacterium (assembly GCA_028571455.1). Classification (GTDB taxonomy): domain Bacteria; phylum Desulfobacterota; class Desulfobacteria; order Desulfobacterales; family ETH-SRB1; genus Desulfaltia. The sequence continues at coordinate 20,457 of JAPVVG010000179.1, forward strand.
ATAATGCCGATATCCGGATGCTCAATAATCGGGGTGTCATTTTCATGGTAAAGCGTTTGTGCGCCCAGCAAAATGGATGTTCCTTCCAACAATGCCCACAAAGTCCCGCAACCGTCAGTAAACACCTCCAATGTTCGTGAAATCAAATCACGCAAAACATTTAGATAGGTCTTATAACCGGTGTCATCACGACCGCCAAAAACAGTTTTTAGATAAAATTTCCGAATTAAAACAAAATCCGCGGGATCCAGACCAAACAACGCTGCAAGCCTGTATAAATCGACTTCGTGCCGCGCCTGCAGAACGCGATGCGAACGTAAGATATCTCCCATACGACGTTCGCTTTCATCAAGACTTGCACCTAATTCCAGGCAAATCTTTCCCAATACTTTGCCCGGATTTCCAGCCCGCATGAAGTCTGGAAAATGTTTTATAAGTGTTACGTCCCTGCCCACGGTTTACACTTTCTCCTCTACGGTTACTTTACGCAGCACGGCCCGCTCCTCTGCGCTGAGAGTGACGGCTTCATCAATTTCCTTAATGGTCAACCCTGCCTGTTCATATTCAACTGTCCAGTGTTGATCGGTTGATGCCAGCAAATAGATGTCATCTGGTTGGAGAATGGCTGACAGAGCAGATACATCGACAGTCGTTGGCGAAGTCAGAAAAAACGTGACTAATGCCTGTTTTACAGATAGCTCAGCTTCGGCAAGGGTATGAGATCCTTTTAGAATGACTTGAAAACGAAAATCAAAATAAACGGGAGCGCCAATAAAGCTCACCTGTATATCCGTTTCTTTATTTTGGAATAACGCGCGCTGGCCGTCAGGGACCAGGAGATTCTTTTTCCCTTTTGCGCCGGCATCGTCAGCCTTGTAAAGATCAAGCGCCACATCTTTGATACCCGAAATTGCCATAACATCGGCGATGAGTTGATTGTAAATCAGAGCTTTGCCAATTGCTGCGTTATCAATAAATTCATATACAGCCTTGACAATAGCGCTTTTGATTGTTTCTTGTTCATCGGCAGTAAGGCGGGAATTCTCCGGATAGACCTGCACGGCACATTTCACGGGCAGACTAAATCCATCGCCACAGGTTGCGGATGACAAATCATCAACAGGTCCCGCCTCTTCCCGGCCCTCTTCGATGGAAACCGAATCAATTTCCATTGGCTGAAGAGCGCTTTTCAGATTATGCTCAACACGTATACCTGCAGGGCGACTGGCTAATAAAGCGTTTTCTACTTTTGATGCCAGATCAGCGGTCGGCTGTCTGGCGACAAACAGCTTCACAATGCCGGGATGCGCCTGAAAGTCTTCCACCAGTTTTATTTCGTTTTCCTTTAAGCCGGCTTCCGTAGAAACCGCATTAATAACGGCGCCGACCGTGGCACGCCCGGCTCGTTGCATAACGCGCCTGGCGCGGCCGCGTAATTCCGCATCTGTTTCTTTTTCGCCGCTGAATAAAGTAGGCGCATCATTAGTGACACCGCCCACACCATGAATGGCCTTATTGATGACGCTGATTGCCGCGGCAGCAACAACACTGTCCGCTCCTTTTTCTTCCGCGCGTATCGGAGCTTCTACAGAAAGCTGTCCTTTGCGCAAGGTACGACTCGCGGTGGTCACAAAACTGGCCGGTGGATTGAGAGCAGTAGACACCCGCGCGTCCGATGGAATAAAAATGTCCGCAGGCGCCGCTGATTCTCGATAGAATCTGACGTTCCCGGTTGCGTAATCGCCGCGTTTTCGTTTTAAACCCAACAAAGCGACAACCTGCTCCAAAGCCAGACCTTTTGCTGTATCAATGAAGCCGGAGCGGTAAACCAGTTCCAGTTGTTTTTCCAGTATCGCCAGTTCACGACTAAAGGCTTCAGCCAATGTGCGATTTAAACTGCCCACGTTGCGGTCAGTCAACAGTGCGCTATCACTTTTATCGTGATAAAAACTGACAAAAAAATCGGTGCCCTCATCAGGCCAGACAGCATTAGCGGCAGGCAGCGCTGCATCCTCTTTGTCAGCAATAAATACAATTTTGCCTTCAGCGCTCAACTTCCAATCACGTCCGGGCACGAATATTGTAAACGCCTGCGCAGCCTGACCGGTAATTATAATGGTGTTGACCTTTACTTCGGTATAAGGCCGCGAGAGACTGTAACCGTCAACATCAGGAAAAAATGTATGCGCTTCACGTGGTTCACCACCGGTCAAACCTGTAAGCAACTGATCTACTAAAAAAATGTACGGTTCTGCGACATAATTCATGCGGATACCTCAAAACATAAAGGGGATCACCAGATTAATCGTCTCGTTTACAAAACCCGGCTTTAAATCGAGGATGATATCCACGCTGCCTGGGTCCAAGCGCCGATCGTAACGAATATCGGCGCGTAATATTTTTTCTATACGCGGTTCTCTAACCAGGGCTTGTAAGATATACAATTTAACCAGCCTTCGATTATGCTCCGTGTTTGGTTCACCAATTAACTCATGGTGACGTGAACCATAATCAGGATGCCCTAAACACGCAAGTTCGCCGCAACGTGTCTTGAGGCGATGAATAATAGCTTGTGTTACATTTTGAACGCCGGTTGCCTGCGCTAAATCACGTTCAACAACGCCGCGCACAACTGCTTGTCTGACATCAAAATCCAGGTCTTCGTAACGACCGTCTGTAATGCGATAAAATGCTAAAAAATCTTTGCCGAATTTTTTTAAAGTTTCATGGGAAAGTATTGTATCCATACTCTTCTTTCATCTGTTTTGCTTATTTTTTTACGAAATGTTTTCATCCCGATGAATCATTGACATAAGGCGCTGCAGGCGGGCCGATGACCTGTATGACTCCGGGGCCAGATGGACATAAATCGCCCATCCGTATAACAGGCATATTGTTTATTTTAATACCCGGTAAAACCGGTGCGCCAATCGGCAGAGGATACGGTGCGCCGGTTAATGAATTAATCATTTGACACACCGAGCCCTGTACCGCAAGCGGCATGCCGCCGGCAGCGGCAACCACTTGCGGCACAACGATGATTACTCCTGTATCCGGCAGACCTGCCGCCCCAGGCGTAAGAATTACTGCACAACCTATAGTTACAGGCATTCCAGGCATGTGGTTTATCCCGCGCTAAAATTTGTCATTCCGGCTATCGTTACCATAGCCCCTTTTAATGTCGCGTCCGCGCCCCCTTCGACTTTCGCCGAAGTGCCGGCTTTCAGAGTTGCTGTCAGCCCTTCTGCTTTTAAATCCGTGCCGGCTTTCATGTTTATCGCGGCGCCTGCCTCCAAACCAAGATCCCCAGCGGCTTTCAGGTCAATGTTGCCATCTGCTTTTAGTTTTATGTCGCCGCTTACTTTGATTGACACATTACCGCTGTTTTCGACAGTAATTTTAGCGTCGCCCATTTCAATCACGGCTTCATCATCATTGACAACAATCCGGTTGTTGTTGGGAAGCGCTATGGCAAAACGCCGTACACCGCATTCTTCTGAGTCCCGAGATTCATAAACCCATTCATGGGGTGTTGCGACAGGGGGCCGGTCAATATCGTTATATAACCTGCCTGTAATCACAGGACGATGCATATCGCCGCCGATAAACTGCACCAACACCAGATCACCAACATTTGGAATTGCAACAGCGCCAATGCGTTGGGTCGCAACCGAAACCCTGGGCAGCACAAGTCCGGAATCCCGCAACGTGACAGTTACCTGATAATTATTCTTATCGCTGTCTGACTCGTGCGAAAAAACATCCGTTACTTCACCGAGTTCAGCGAAGTGCAATCGGGTCAGTTCTTCACGAATCATCGCCTGGATGGTTCCGTAAAGATCGTATCCACTAAACGCCGGCATATTCATAAAGCTATTCCTTGCTCTAAAATTTTCACGCTTGCCCCCAGAGGTGCAGAGTGCTGCGGAAACCTCGTATTGCATCCAGCGCGTGCTCAACACCGCTGATTTCGTAATAACCATCGTTTGCAGAGTCAGGCATGTCTGTTAATTCCACAACCTGCCCAGGACATGCCGCGGGTTGGCCCATGATTACCACTTTGCCTTGAACGGCACGGCGTTGTAAATCGCGCTGATGAGCTTTTGCCGCTGTTTCGGCAGCTTCTTTCGTAGTGCACAATGCCGAGGAAAAACGGCGGACACCACCGTCACCCTCTGTTGCGGCAATATCACGCGAATTCTTGACTAACCAGCTACCGGCTTCCTCACCTTCCTGACTGGCGGCCGATTCGGGCACAATTTCAATCGCGCCGGTTGCTGGTTTACCGTGTCGGATTCTTGCCTCCAACAGGTTTATGCCATACTGCAATGTATAATCCGCTGTAAACGATTCCCGTTTGGTAAAATTGACTTTCCCTGCGTCATCGGTAAACACATCAACCCCGCATAACCGAGCCAGTTCATGCAAATGTTCGAACAGGGTAGCGCTGCCATCGGCATGATATTTTGCCAGATGAATGCCCTGATCAACGGTGCCCATTTGCACCCCGGCCTTGCCGGCCAGGGCCTGCACCACATCGCCGACATTTTGATCAATAAAAGTTTCGTCGATACGCGTATGAATGAGATCTTTTTGCGCCCCATAGGCAATGGCATGCAGTTCGTTCAAGGTGTATTCCAGGGATTCAATCGTTCCCTGAAAAACGGTGGTTCCACTGTCGCCCCAGCCCAGGTCAAAACTCACCTGCGCGCCCTGGTCGATATCCAAACCTGCATTGAGCGCCATGGCAAAACGTAATTCATCAGCACTGCCTGACAGGCGGCGCTGTACCCGAATTGCGCGCAGAGGACTGATGTTGACGGTTGAACCATCAACGGTAAGTTCTGCAAATGGTTTTAAAAAGCGGGCCATATCTAAGGCACCCTTGTGTTGGTTGACGTGTAATAGGTCATCGCCTTTACCTGCCCTTCATGCCTGTAAACAAATGGTAGACTAAACGAGGTCTCCGATTCCCCGACAATATGGGTATGGAGATGGTTATACGCACTGATGCCTGTATCATCGGCCTCCATAATGGCCTGGCCCTGCTGGATAAATTCACCTAAAATATCCGCTTCACCATAAGCAGCGCCTGCGCCGGCATCTGGAGTCCGGCCAGCGAGAATGGTCGCAAAAACACGCTGAATAAACCCCTGTTGGCCATGTCCATAAACAGCTATTGTTACGCGAAGCGGTTCAAAATTTACACCGGCGGCAGTTGACGGGATAAAGGTTGTCCCTTCTGGATGATCCGTTCCAAGAGCAGGTTGTCCCGTTACATCTGGCGCAAATACAGCGCCATTGGGAATTGGAGTAGCAGGAGGACCGTCATTGAAGGTGCTTCCCGCTGAAAATGTTTTGCCTCGAATGCCGCGGTCATGAGCCGGATCAAGAAATGCAAACGACGTTCCCACCGGAAAGGCCGCACTTTGTCGATATGTCGGTGTGAAACCATCAGGGTAAACCGGAAAAACAACATTAACAGGTATATTTACAGTTGTTCCGGGATAAGGGATCCAGCCACCCACGGGTATTCCTGTGGCGGGAACTATAGGCTGCGGAACAAAAGAGCCAAACATCTGCTGCCCGGTATAGGGCGAATCAACGTTGGCTTCCGGAGTGACTCCTGATAGAGGCGTTCCCCCCGGCGGAATAACGATAACGTGAATTATTTCTATAAAATTCCAATCCCACGTCGGTGGAGCGCCATGACTCGGTGTGCTGTCGCGAGCAGCACGCACCACACCGGCACGAGAACACAACACCAGATCACCAATGTTGTGAGAAAAATCATAGGCATAGGTCTGATTATTGTGTGGATTAATAAGCTCAGATTTCGGGAAATGACTCCAGATCCCCATATTGTTCTGCACACACTGTTTATCAGTACCGCTTTCCCATGGCAACAGATAGTGTGAGGTTGCGGTATCGGGATAGCCCGGATAACTGCGCTTTATTCCGTTTGGATCCAGACAGTACGTCCCGTCTTCAGTATCACCGTCAGTAAAAAGATACAGATAGAGCAGACTGTCAACAACCCGTTGACCGAGACCGAGAAGCATCAAAAATGTGACACCGGTACCCTGCAGTGCATCTCGCCACCACGAGTACTCATCGTTATGCACTGCCCGCCAGAAATCACTGAAAATGGCATCCGGACTTTGAGCATCTTCTCCCCAAAGGTCACTGAAAAGCAAACCCTTTATGCAGCGTTCTCGAAACGGCAACAACCAGAATTCGAGTGGGGCAAAAACCTCTTCCCCTGCAAGGGCATGACCAATAGAAGCACTAAAAAAATACTCCATGAACCAGGTAACAAATGCGCCAACAAAACCGCACAACCATGTTTGGGTACTTGGCCCGCCGTCAATAAAGCCATAATTTTTTTTCTGTGTTTCTGAGATAATACCTGGCACCATCATTACAAGCAGTTCACCGAAAAAATAGCCCAGGCCGTGAAAATAATTTTTATTCCGGCTCTGCGCCGTTTGAGGATTATTGTTCACCAATGTCAAAATGGACAATAACGCTTCCCGTGCTGTCCAACTGATGCGGCGATACATGTAGGCTTCGCCGATATCGCCAAGTATATTGGTCCAGATGTAGGGATCATCATCCCCCGGCATTTCCCAGCGGCCTTCATGTCCTTCAAATCCGGCAAGCATCGTATAAATCGGTAACCCAGCCCAATGTGCCCATTTGGGCAGATTGAATTTGGGCCAGCCGATTAACAACGAGTCAATGCCATTGGCAAAAATATTGGTCAGATTGCTCCAGATATCGCCTTTTTCAAGGGAAGCAAAATGCGGGATGGTTTCAAGTACCGGGACGATCCAGGCTGTATGAAATGCAATCCGTTCCATGGTTTCACGGGAGATATTTTCATAGGTAAATCCCCTTAATTCAGGATTATCATAAATATTGTGCGACTGCGTTGTATCGCTTGAGTATTTGACATTTCGCCCCGCAACCCAACTGGCATACCATGCCATGGTTGTATTTTCATCATTAAGGTCTCGCGTAGCGCCCCGATCCGCAAACCCTGCAAAAGGGGAATCGTCAGACAGGGGAACAGGATTGCTTTTATCGGTAGTTGACGATGTTTCTATCTGTTTGATAATACACTGGGCTATTTCAGAAAGCGGTGTGATTATTTCTTCACCAGCCGCCAATGCTTGTGAAACGATTTGCAAATTTTCATCAATTTTGTATTGTCGCCATATTTTCGTTACTGCTGAAAGCACAAGCTGTTTATCAATTCTCGGGATGACCAGTTTATCCATGACAAAATCGCGCAGGTTATCCACGGTACAGCCAAAATCATATTTGGCGATGGCATCATCACTCGTGTCACCATCATTAAAGGGTTGTTGCAGTCTTGCTGTCACTCCGGTAAAAAGTGTATTCACCAACTGCCGCAGTGCATCACCTGATATTTTTAGATCATTTTCAGCAAGATCCCACAAATCATTGATAAACGATTTCACGCTATCTAACGACAGGCCTTCTGAAATCTGTTTTGCAAGGGATAAAATTGTCGGGATTGCCTCGAAAATGTCATCCTGCAGATCATTGATGAGTGTTTGTATTGCTGTTTCAAACGGAGAGAAAATATTTCTGCCCTTGCCATAAGCGAACCGCAGCCGCTCTTCCCTCGAAACCAAAAATGCCCGCATCTGATTATTGAACTCGTCCGCAACAATTTCACCAACAGCTTGAGCCACCTGTGGATTACGTGCCAGCGCGCGAACAAGATCCGCGATGAGCTGTAACTCATCGCCTTTCACATTACTTTTCGGCTCCGCAAGAACTTGCGGTTTTATAAGTAGCGCAGCCAAACTCATACCGGCACCGCCTGCAGCATAGTTTTATAAGACTGATCTGTACGGGATAATTCCGAGCCCAGCTCTGCAGCCAGGTTATCCATACGCTCGATTAATGTGTCCAGCGGTTTGGATAAATCAAAGGTGTCAATCAAAGGGAGCACTTTTTTGTCAAATTCCGGTTTAATCGCGTCAATCACCAGTTTGCCGGGATCAAAATCTTTTAGTTTATCAAGAATCCCTTGATACGTTTGATCAATCGCATTGATGTCCTCTTGCGGCAGAAGCAAAGAGATATCAATAAGATCCAGTGTCTCATCAATAGCGGCCTGCAATGCTTCACGAAAAACTGTCGGGCTTACGTCATTGAATTTCTGTTTTACCGCATTAAATACATCATTTAACTCATCTTCGAGGAACTGCAAGTTTATATTTTGTACACGCTCTACCAATTGGTTGAGAGTGTCTCGCACCTCACCGAGAGAACCAGGTCCTTCGGTAATTTGTTCCAACATATTTTCAATGGAATCGACGAAATTTTCCAGCTCTCCAATGGGCCCATTGAATGTCGCAATGGCGGTACCAATGCTGCTCAAGACCTTTGCAACCGGCGCAATCGCCTGTTCTTCAATGCCTTTGCGCAACAAATCCTTTATGGTTTGTGTAGTTACATCTGATATCTGAAGATCCGTAAAGGGATTGCCTTTTACAAAAAAGCGTGCATCCCAGCTCAGCATTGCCGTTTCATATGCTGTAAGCGCCTCTGTTAAATCATCATGCAACTGTTGCAAATTGGAAAACACCCGGCTCATTGGCGAACTTAATGGATTGAAACGATTGAGAGCAGTAAGCAGCGCCGACTTCTGTGGGCTGTCCGGCAGTGCATTTACCGCGGTGCGATCAATGTTTTGATAAGCAGAAGTTAATTGGGTCAGCATGGTTTGTGGTTCAAGATCCGATAAAGCGGTGAGCAATGGAGCGGTGCTGCCCTGTAATGTCGTCCGGAGTTCAGATGAAGTCAGTTTGTCCACAGCATCGCTTACTTCATCAAACAAATCCTGCAGGTTCGCGATGTCAGGCATGGTATCAACGAGATTGAGTACCGGCTGCAACCAACTCAGCAATTGTTCCTGCGGATTCGCGAGGGTGGCAACCATGCTCTGAATTTTTTGCAGGATTAATTTTACTTCAGTAACAATAGCCGTAACAAATTCTATGCCGGAAATTATTTTATTTAGTACTTCAAAAATAACTTCTTCCGGCAACACCTCAAGCAGACTGTCTACTAAATTTGTTATTTGCCGTTCAACAGGATCAACAAGTTGTTCGGGGCCGAAGCGTTCCATCTGAGAGACTAAATTGTTATACAGATCTTCCAACGGCTTTAATAAACTGGCAAGGTCGATCTGATCCCGCACATTGTCTTTGACGTTATCTAAGGCATTTTGTACGGGTGCCAACAAGGAGCTGGGCGTAAATTTTTCCAATTCAGCAATAAAGTCATTAAATGGTTTTGAGAGGCTGTCGCCAATCAGCTTTTCAGGTGAAAGCGACTTTACCTGATTCGTTAATTGCTCTACCGGCGCTTTTATTTGTTCCACTAATGGTATCGGGCCTTCGTCAACAATACGATCCAACTCAATAATCAGATTTTTACGCGGCCCCTCCAAATCCTCAGGCAATACTGCAACAGCAACTTTAATTGCCCCTTTGGTAACAGCGTTCAGTTGCGAAGGCTCGATACTCTGCAATGTCCCGGTAATCTGATCAATACCGTCAATGACTTCGTCGACAACTGGACTGAAGGATAGCGCTTGAACCTGCTGTGTCACCCGTTCGATGGTACCACGAATACTGTTTAAAGCATTCGACACTTCAGTACTTGTCAGCACATCGGTAATTTCAGTGATAACATTGTGTAATACACTGGCAACATCATCCGGTTTAAACGAAGATGCTGTTGTTTCAATCGTAGCCACCGCATTTGACACCGCGTTTTGGACCGGCTCAAAAAGATCGTTGACAGTTTCTTCCAGGCTTTTTTGCATTTCCTCTATGGCGCCCTCGATTTGCTCACGCAGCGCTTGAGTGTCAATTTTGGCCAAAGCTTCATCGACTTCATCAAATAATGCGGAAACACGGGCGGCAAGTTGCAGCATGGCATCATCAAAACCATCCAGCGTTGAATCCAGAGCATCGGAGACCGTGCCAAGTGCAGTTTGTATCGTTGCGGAGTTCAGTGTTTCCAGTGCCCCGGTGATGCGCTCGAAAAAGTCGGCTATGGCCCGGGTAAGCTCATTAAGATGTGATTGTTTGATGCTTTGATTTAACAGACTGTCAATAACGGTAAAAAAGTCCAGGCTCAGGGAAGGTTCCAGCATGCGCTGCAAACGCCGTATCCCTAAATCCAGCTCCCGGGGTAAACGTCCTAATTGAGTAATGCTTTGTGATGCGGCACCACTAAATACCTCATTCAATATTTGATTCAACCGTGGCAGTAAACTATCTAATGTTGTGTTGATTGTGTTGACGTCTGTATTGATTTCACTGATGTTTACCGCTCCAACAGCATCAGCAATATTTTGTAATGCAACAGTGAGCTGAACCATTTCAGCATCCAATTCCATAACGTCAATTTTTGTTGTTAAATCATTGAAGGCAGTTGTAAAACGGTTTAACGGCGCCTGACCGTCGCGCTCTAGGGCTGTCTTTAAGGCGGTGAGTGTGGATTGGATATGTGTTTGCAGGGCAGCGCTATCCATATCCGCGAATTGGATCATGGTCTCTAATAATTGGTCAAGGTCGTCATAGATTGGCACATGGCGCATATTGACGAAATGCCTGGGCACCCCTTTGAGCTTTGCACTTAAAAATTTGACAACATTTTCGGCATTAAAGGGATCAGGAAAAGTATCCAACACACCACGCATGCCGCGAAGTGTTTCGAGATTTTTCGCGGCAGTGGTTTCTCTGCCATTATTAACAGGAGAATTTGTTTCAGAATTCGAATTCAAATGCGCGTCTTCGGATTCACTTCCACCAGGGTTTGTACTGCTGTCAGCGCCGCCAGAGAAACCGCTGTTATTCCCAGGGGAAGACGCTGTTGAAGATGAACCACTGCTGCTGTTTTGAACGCCAAAGTCAAACAGGGATAAATCAATGGTGAGCAAGTCGGCGATAGCCTGCAAACACCCAACATAACTGCTGATACTTGATAGTGTATCTTCATTGGCAAATTTACCAAGATCACCCAAAATATCATCGAGCCCCCCGGTTACCGCGCTTAAATCGTCAGGGATGATATTTGCTAACCCGGAAAAACTTTGGGTGAGTGCGTCTGGTATCTGGATTGAGGAAACAGAAGTAGTACCTAATCCCGCAATCAAGTCACCAATTTCGTTGGGTGGATTCGAAATCAGATTTGCCAGCAATGCAGCCGCATCTGTAACCATACCCACCTGGCCCTGGAGATTGGTCGTAAGGTTGCTACTTGATAACAAATCAGTAATTTGTTCCGGCAGTGTGGTCATGTGTTAATCTCCTCCACCAAACAATGTAGTAAGATCATCAGAGACAGTACTCAGATCATCCATAGCTGATTGCACACCATCCAGTGCAGATTTCAGCGGTGTGGTAGGATCAGCAAAATCCGGCGCTGAAAGTAAATCCGGCAATTCCATAATATCGAATAAATCACCTGCTTCCAGATCCAGGTCTAATCCTAAATCAGGGCCAAGCTCGTCAAGGCAGGGAAACCCTTCACCAAAACCGGACACTGAGGTCGGTTCAGGCGGTGGAACGTATTGCCGTAAAAGCAACTGATATTGAAACGGACTGGTTGAACCGGCAATTTCCTCAACTTCAAGCCCTTCAATGAGCACCTGAAAAACTTCGGTGGCAGTTACAATGTCGGCCACAAAATCCACTGGCTCGCCGGCATCAAAAATTTCTCTCGCTGACTCAAGAAATCCGTCACGCGCTTCATCGCTGGATAGCGATCCCTGGATCACAATCCGTACTGATTGAGCTCCAAGGTCCTGACTGAGGTTGCCCTCAAGGCCGGGAATCGGAATATCCACAAGACGACGTTTCTGGTCTGCGCCAATGCGCTCCAGTCCAGGAACTTCAAATTCACCGATCATTGGTTTAATGTTCATGACAGATCAACACCGCGCAACTTTGCCTGACGGCTTAAAATTTCAACTAACTGTTGTTCAACTTCTTCTTCAGTAATCCACTGCGCAGCAGTGACGATTTCCTCAGGAACCGCGCCCAGGGAAGTTGTTATTTTTGTGTCCGGCGCTGTTTGTTGTTGTGTCGCCGCTTTCCGGCCTGGGATTGCCGCTGATATTTCCTTTGCCGGCGCTTGCGCTTTTTCAGAACGAGGCATTTGCCCAACTTCAACTAAATTCTTTAACTTTTGTGCGAGGGATGTTGATTCTTTTTGCTTCATAACTTCCTGGTCTATAACACGCTTTTTTATCTGCGTCGCTTCCGGAACTTCTTTCACCCCTTTTTCTTTAACTGCTTCAGTTATATTTTGTAATTGCAAGCTTATCATTTTTTCGAAAGGTGCAAAAAATTTTTCCGCAGCCTTTCTGGGCAATAGAGTTATCTTTTCCGTGTTTACCTGTTGTTCCGGTTTCGTTGCCGCTGTTTGAGAGAGCTTTTCTTCTTCGAAAGAACGGATCGTTTCCTGTGCTTTACGTTTGAACACATGCGGCAGTTCCGAGGTTTTTACTTCAATATTTGCCTGCGTTTCATTTAATCCGGCTTTTCCATGTTGCTCTGTCATTTCCTTTGCTTCACGCTTGAGCACATGCATCAGTTCTGAGGTTTTTACTTCAATATTTGCCGGTATTTCATGTACTTTGGGGTTTACGTGCTTCTCAGCCGTTTCCCATGCTGTTGTTTTTTTTAAAGCCAAAGTCTGATCGATTCGTGATTCCGCTTGACTATCAGAAGTTTTGTTTGCCGCTTGTTCCTGACTCATATGTTCCGCAGCGTTCTTGATAATATTGCGCAGAACTCGCTCTATTCGCTCCTCAACTACTATCTCAAATTTTTTGGTTGAAACCTGTTCATCCAACACCGTGTCTTTCAACGCCTGCGCCAGATTCTGAATCTGCAGGACCAATTGTTGTTGATGTTCTGCTATGGGTGAAGCCTTGCCAAGCCTGACAATTTGCTCAGGCAAGGAATTGGCTTCGCTTTTAAAAGAGGTCTTTAGTGCTTTTTTTAGTTGGAATGCTCTTAACATGCCAGTTTCGTTTCCGTACGATTCTGACGAATCATTTCCACATACAAGAGTACTTGCCCGATGGTTAATTCAGCCACTTGTTGTGGCGGCCATCCAAACTCCTTAGCCAATATAAAACATGCCTTAGCCATAGGCGCCTGCACTGCTTCGGTCAACTCGTCATCACCGGCCTTCAACCCGCTGATACGCTGTACTTCGGATAGAATAAACTGCACCAGGCCGCTATTCAGCTTCATTACCTGTTCGTAAGGCAAAGCCGGTTCAACCAGCGACTCCTTGACCATTAAGGCCGACATCAGACCTTCGTCGTCTTTCGCGGCTTTCAAAATACGCTGTACAGAATGCATAGATAAAGGTCTTAATTTGATACGCATCGACCTGTTTGGCTGATTAGGATTTTCTGAACCGGGATGCAGTACTTCAGGGGGCACATCAAAGTTATACGTTAAACTGCTGCCAGCGAGTAATTCCTCTGCTGTTAAATAACTCATTGATTAGGCCTCCGCATCTTCGACTCCCACCCACAATGCCCGGAAGTTGACTTTTTCCATGACGAAATCGTCTTCTGGTATGTCAAATGTCCAGTTTTCCATTTTTACACCGTAGATAGTGACTGTAGATGAAGCGCCGGGTTTGGCAGGATTCTCCAGTCGTAAACATAAGTTAAACGACGGGCTGATAAATGTTCCGGCCGGACGACTGGAAGCGGCATCACCAAGCAGCATCTTCAACAATGCACCGTTAATATAGGCGCGATCAATGCTCCCACTGACGTTTACATTGCCGGGCCGCATTTCGGTGGGATAACGCTGTCCCAACTCATGAAAAGGTTTTAAATCAGAATCAACTTTAACGGAAACACCCGTAACCCGGCCAACCGGCGTCAACGAATACTCGTCAATAACTGCCTGGGCGCTGTCGCCTTCAGCGCTGCTGTCGACAGAAACGGAAATCGAGCCATCAGAGCCCCTGAATACGTTTGTATTTGCCATCCCCTATCCCTCCTTAAACGTTGATAAATCAAACTTGTAATCAACTATTCACAGATTAATTCGATAATTATAGACTGTCACATAATAAATTTCACTGCGTTATCGGTCGTCGGCGTATTACAATACAGCCTTCTCCCTCTAGCCTTGTGCAATTTAATATGTGACAGTCTATAGGTAAAATTATTCCTACGATAGATTCATTATCACTTTTACATAGTCGATACTGAATGTCGGTTTCAGATAAAGTGTTACAACTGCAATCCCGTTAATTTCCTGTTCACGGGTTGCGCTTACTTCTAATTGAAAGTCAGTCAACTGTTCGTCGAGCAGCATTTGCGACAAGAAACCATTTAATGTTCCCCGCATAGCGCCTCGCACACGCGCATTATTTAAACGTCCGATATATGGCAATGTGGCACGGCGCACACCCTCCTTGGCATAGTCAACAATGCGGCGAACAGATATTTGCTTAAAAGGACCTGTATCTGTTGAAATTCCTTTTACAACACGATAACCAGATTTTTTCTCAAGAACTAAAACTCGATTGTTGAGCAGATTTTTTATTTCGCCGTCGCTGTAATCTATCGTCAAGCCGGAAACTTTGAGGACTTTGTTCGTCGAACTTGACTGCACCGCGAGGGAGGCAATCAATCCTGCAACGGCAGCCGTGCTGTAAGCTGATGGCAAATTAACCATACCGCCTCCAACTAAATCAACCGCTTTAATCCCTGGCGCAACAAGAATAACACGATCGTCGCCAATCTCATCAGCATTAGCCGCAACCGCAGACATAGTATCTTCATCAGCCCCGACGAGTGTAAGGCGTTCTTTCCCCGCGTTTTCTGTGGTTTCAGCGTGGGCAGCCAACGCAGCGGCTGCATCAGAAAATCCAAGACCGGCTAATAAAACAATATTGACCGATTCAGTCTCAAGCTGTGCCAACGATGTCGTGTATTCGCTTGAGCCTGCGCCTTCGCCATTGGATCCTCCCTCTAAAGGCAGCGCATCTGTCATCACATCAGGCAATCGAGGATCCGCGCCGCTCTCTATGGTTACGCTAACGAGGACTGAAGACTTATCAATATCCCGCTTCATATCGGTCGCATCAACAACAATATAGACTTCCTTGACATTGCGGTATGCAATAACGATATCGCGGCAACTGGACTGCGCCACCTCATAGGAAGCGGTCAGTGTGTCACCATCCTCCGGCTCATCATCCGCATGAAATGTAAGCCCCCCATCTACCGCAACACGTACCTTACCGCGAGCGGCCGGGCCGGTCGTTACGAGTTTTAGACGAAAAGTTTGTCCAGTGTCGCCTTTGGTGATCTTAATGACATTTCTGGGTGATTCCGCGATATTCGCATGC
This sequence comes from Desulfobacteraceae bacterium, assembly GCA_028571455.1. Lineage (GTDB taxonomy): Bacteria > Desulfobacterota > Desulfobacteria > Desulfobacterales > ETH-SRB1 > Desulfaltia. Next base: position 35,904 of record JAPVVG010000179.1, read on the forward strand.
AGCGGTTGTAAAGGATCGGTGGTGACTACCTGGGAACGGTTTTCTACAAATCCGTTTTGTGAAGCAGCCTTAACCTGAACTTTAACATCGTGCCCCCATGAACCCGGTGAACTGGCGGTGATAGTAACAACAGTGCCAGTTGTATCGACAAGGGCGCGGTAGGCTTCGGAATATCCTGTTGCTGCAGCGCGTACCGCATACACTGTTGACGCACCGTTGGCAAAGACTTGCTGCAGCGCGCGCACCAAGGTTAGTTCGTTGCTGCTGCCATCCATCCAGGCATCATATTCCCCAAACATATCCCGCGCGTCCGCAAAACTTGAGAAAATCTTGACGCTGTTCATTTCACCTTTGGCAGCCGTGCCAACAACGCCGACGTTTCCTGCCGCTATACCCCCAACACCAATTAAACCTTCGGCACGAACGTCGATGTATGTCCCAGGAATGATCATTTCAGTAATTGATTCTGCCATTTTTTATCTCCCTTATGTTGTTAGTCACTTAATTCTATATTTTGCGCTTTTTCCGGCACAAAAACAATCTACGCTAATGAACTATTATCCCTCCTGACCTATCTGGTGCTTACAATGAAATCTTCCTCGAGTTCACCCTCCATATCTACTGGTATTTGCTGAATCACGCCAACACCCGGCGCTTCGACAAACCTGTACTCAAAGTCAACTGACAGTCCTACGCTTAACCGCCAACCATTTATATTTGCTAAAAAATCCGGACCCTGGGATTTTGAAATTTGAGCTTTTACAAAAACACCATGAGCGGTTTTTTGGTTTTGCAGATTAAGAAAATTAATTATCAACTCACGCGAGCGAGCGATAACATTTGTGCCGTTAGGATCCCATAACTGCACATCAATATTTGCCGTTAAAGCGCCTGAATGTTCTTCGATATTTTCGAGAGCCGATTCCCTGCTAATTCGGCCGATACCGGATACTTTTTTAGCAACAGTACGAAGCACAACAAAGTCCTCCGGCAATCGCCTTCCACCTCCAGACGGTTCTGGTAATGAACTGACAATTGAATCCAGATGACTCATCATCTCTGTTATGGCCGACACCAAACTCATGCTTTCCCCTTATTGCAATATCAGTATACGTTTGGTTGATATAGGCTTGAAGATAATGAAGAAAAAATGCAAATCGACCTGAGTCTCTTCACAATTTGACACATTTTAAGTATAATTTTTTTGAGAGAATGCCAATTTTATAGTTGTTCACACAGACTGATTATTGAAACAATATTACTATTGGACACATCCAATTGAAACTGTTTTAAAATAAACTGGACATTAGTGATTTGATATAAAGAACAAAAACGGTTTCCTTGCTACCCGTTAAAGACTGAAATATCAGCCCTATCTACTGAACGCATCAATTAGACTCATACGGGCATAAATAGAATAGCTTTCAAGCAGAGATTAATAGAATTAGGTTATATAGGTAGAAATGCAAATTTATTTCTACGTATATGAACATAATTAATATGTCAAATAAATTCAGCAATCCAGGGAAACGTCAAAGTCGATGCAGACACAAGAGAGCAACGTAGTTCCAAGAGCTAGAAAACTCACGCAAAGGCGCGAAGTCGTTAAGGTTTTGGAGAGTTCTCCGGGAAGCCTCTGGGACGTTCTTCAAGAAGCCTCTGGACGTTCTTCAGATTATAAGCTTCTCATCCCTTCATTGTTTTCGTACTGCTTAAATGGCGCTACAAGATGAGGTCGGAAGTCTGAAGACAGAGGGCAGAGGACGAGATCGCCGGGTTTTGAGAAAACCTGTGGTAATCAAATATTGTGATTGACTTATCGGGTTTCTCTTTTGAAGTAATAAAATAGCTCCTGAAGGCTTAAATCTGACATGGCGCTTAAGCGTTCGACAGGATTTGGACTGGGTACACTTTTTCCGAAGTTGGCAACTGTTACATGTTTTTGCTGAAGCGTATTCATAATGTTTTCGCTTGCTATTTTCGTCTTTTCAGGCCTATATGCTGTCATCTCCCGATACAATAGAAAGGGAATTTTCGGCCTTAAGGAACATAAAAAAAGATAATTATCCGAAATACGTGATCAGCATGGATACGATATTCGGCAATGATTTTGGCAGATCAAGGCCGCACGGCTATTTGGACGAAACAGATTAAAGCCGCGCACCTGATCCAAAAATTTTCGAGGTCTTTTGGCATGAGACTGCAAGAAAAAAAGGGATAGACTTTCATAAATTGTTATTACAGACCTCGTAAATTTTGACAGATTTTAGGGTAGTATTTTGGACAAAAGGCTCCATTTCTAACACAAGAGTTGGGTTAAAGGGTTCAGGGTTCAAAGGTTGATGCTCCCATTGTCTTAATTCAATGGAATCAATGGGTAAGGAAAAAAGCGCGAAGCGTTTAACCGTGAACCGTGAACCTTAAAACCCAGACCGGCCTAATGTCCAATTTTTGAACGAAAGCCTGCCGCTAAAGAGTTTACGGGCAACAAAAAACTAAATTTTTAGAGGTCTGTATTAATACAGGGAGGATTGATAATGTATAAACATATTTCGATTTTGTTAGTATGTATCTGCGTATTTCTGTTTCATGGTTGCTCTACAAGTTACAAGGTAAAGCCGTTGCCGTTTAAGACCCCGGCTTCGTACGATAATGCTGTGACAGTTGCCGGAGCCCAGGTGGCAGCAAAGGCATTCAATGATGCAAAGCAGGCAAAAGAGGTATTTGGATTCGACATCCATGGCGCCGGCATGCTGCCGGTGCAGGTAGTATTTGACAATCATGGGACTCATCCATTTGAGATTAAGGGCGATCAGACATTTCTGGAGGATGAAAAGGGCAATCTGTGGCCTGTTTTAAGCAGGGAAATTGCATATGAAAGAGCCACAAAATATGCCAAAACAAAGGATGTTGTAAAGGAAGGGGCTTATCACGGCGCATTGGGAGCTGTGGCAGGAGCTCTAATCGGAGCTGCTATTGGCATTGTGTCCGGCGACAATGTTGCAACAGCGGCAGGTAAAGGGGCTGCTGTTGGCGCTGCTGCCGGAGCCACCATAGGGGGCGCCGGCGGTTATACTTCAGATGATGCCAGGATGGCAATTATAGATGATTTGCATCAAAAGTCGCTGCAGAACGCTGCGATTGAACCAAAAAGTCTTGCTCATGGCATCCTGTTTTTTCCGGGTGAGGCTGGCTCGGGCCGGCAGTTACGCCTCCAGATACTCGAAATAGATACAGGTAAAGTCCATGTAATTAAACTGGATTTATAATCAACTCAAGTTTCGCACCCTTCTATTTATCAAACGCTTTAAAAATTAAATTGTCAGCAAATGATGTAAGCATTTATTTTTGTATCACCTGCCGATATCGCCACATTTTCTGTGTTTCAGCGCATTTGCGATAATTAATTTTTGCCGGGATATTTTTTTTAAAAAATAAGAGATAATTAAAGAATATTGGAGATTTTAGGAGAAAGCATTATTTTGAGATTTAGGGCAATAACTATGGATATGCATAAAATGCTTAATAAAAATGCACGTTCAAAAAAGGTTGTATTTAGAAAGAGTTGCCAATTTAGCCATAATATATATATAAATATCCGATAGATATAAATTGTTAATAACCTATTAACAGATAATTCTAAAGTCATTTACATCAGGTTTGACAGAAAACAACCCCTGCCTTAAATACAACCAAACTTTTATTTTAAACTATTTATTCCCGAAATAATCCTAAAAAACCGTTTAATTCTGTAATTATTGAACAATTTACCTTGTCTGAAAAACCTAACCAATTTTGTCATTTTAATATAATACACTATGGAAGAAATCTGGATTAAAGTTAAAAATTCAATCAAGAAACAAATTCAAGGGCAAAGTTTCAGGATGTGGATTGAACCCCTTGGCTATTTAAGATCGGATAATGATTCTATTGTCCTAACCTGCCCAAATGCCTTTTCAAAAAAAAGAATTCTTAATCATTATAGCGCACTAATCCAGTCTGAACTAAACAAAGTATCAGAAAGCAGATGCAAATTTATTATTGAAGTTTCCGAAAACAACGGTTGTTCAAGAAAAAAACCAGATAAAAAAATAGATACTGAACCTCAGATGTCTCTTCCAAATATTAACGCACATGCATACGGAGGACACTTTTTACGAAAAGATTTCACATTTGACAAATTTGTCGTTGGCAGCAACAGTGACTTTGCTTATTCAGCATCACTCTCATTAGCATCAAGAAATAATGCAAACCAAAACTGCCTGTTCTTGTTATCAAAAACAGGGATGGGCAAAAGCCATCTTGCCCAGGCTATCGGGCATTATATCCTTTCTGATGATCCTTCAGAACATGTCTATTATATTACTGCTGAAGACTTTACGAATGAAATGATTCATGCTTTTCGACATAATTCAATCGAGCAATTCAAAAATAAATTCAGAAATAAATGCAATGTATTGCTTATTGAGGATGTCCATTACTTAAGCGGCAAGCAGCGCACTCAGATCGAGCTTGCTTTAAC
>JAPVVG010000180.1 GCA_028571455.1 Desulfobacteraceae bacterium
AGTATGAAACTGAAAAAAACACAACAGGAATGACGGCACTGGCTGGTCTTCCAGTGTATCTGGATTTGGCCAGGGTAATAGGGTTAAGTAAATCGATAGAAAAACATTTAAAAGTTCGGACAGGCGGACAGGGCTGGACTGACAGCCAGATTGTGCTTTCTCTTATACTGATGAATCTTGCAGGCGGTGACTGTGTTGATGACATAAAGACACTTGAAGCAGACGATGGATTCTGTGAAGTGCTGAAAAAGGCTGAGATGCATGGTTTGAGGCGAAAAGTCAGAAGGGCATTATTGCGTCGCTGGCGTAAAGAGAAAACACGTGCGGTTCCCTCTGCATCGTCAATATTTCGTTATTTAGCAAGTTTTCATGACAGTAAGCAGGAAAAACAGAGGCAACCGGGGAAAGCCTTTATCCCAGCGCCAAACGTGCATTTGCAAGGTTTCGTGGAAATCAATAAAGAACTGGCAGCATTTTCAAGTTTTCAAAATTCCGGGAGTACAGCAACCCTTGATATGGATGCCACGCTTGTATCTACAAATAAGATTGACGCATTATTCAGTTACAAAGGATTTAAAGCCTATCAACCGTTGAATACCTGGTGGTTTGAACAGGGTATTGTTTTGCATACAGAATTTAGAGATGGCAATGTTCCGGCAGGTTTCAAGCAGCTTCGGGTTTTTAAAGATGCTCTGGCCTGTTTACCTGAAAAAGTAAAACAAGTCAGATTACGTTCAGACACAGCCGGTTATCAGCATGATTTATTGAAATACTGTGCGGCCGGAGAGAATAGTCGATTTGGCGTGATAGAATTTGCCATAGGTTGTAATGTAACAAATGAATTTAAAAAAGCTGTTGCACAGGTAGAGGAGCCGGAATGGAAACCTATATATAAGAGCGCATACGGCAAGAAGTACAAGACCGGAGTGGAATGGGCTGAGGTCTGCTATGTTCCTAATGCGATTGGCCACAGCAAGAAAGGCTCTGAATACAGATACCTGGCAAAGCGGGAAGTCTTGGATAAGCAGAATGAATTGCCTGGCATGGATTGTCAGATAGAGCTTCCTTTCCCAACGATGCATATTGAAGATCGCAGATACAAAGTTTTCGGTATGGTTACAAACATGGATTGGGAAGGAGAAAAGCTAATCCACTGGCTGCATGAAAGATGCGGTAAAAGTGAAGAAGCCCATGCAGTAATGAAAGATGATCTGGCCGGAGGCAAGCTACCGTCAGATGATTTTGGTGAAAATGCTGCATGGTGGTGGATCATGATATTAGCGCTTAATTTGAATGCGATGATGAAGAAACTGGCGATGGAAGGCTCCTGGATATCAAAGAGAATGAAAGCAGTTAGGTTTTCTTTTATTAATCTTCCTGGACGTGTGGTAACACGTTCCCGCAGTTTGATAATCAGGTTAACAAAAAACAATCCGGCAATGGAGTTGTTGATTAATGCCCGAAAGAAAATTGCAATGCTTCAGCCTGTTCCCTCCGGGTAGGCTAAAAAGTAAGAGATAAGAAGTAAAATCGTTTATTAAGGGAGGAGTGCGCCTAAAAATGGCCAATTAGTAGTGTTTTCATAAGGCAACAGTGATAACCGGATTTTTTTCTGAAATTTTTGAAAAAATATCCCTTCCAACGATCAAAATATCCATATCTTTTTTTAGGCGGTGGATTTTGGCTGACTTAATCCCTTGTAAAATTTAATATTTTGTGTTATATTAAATTTGATTAGTCTTATAAATCCATTTCCTGAGGGAAATTAATTTACGAGGAAATATATTTATGTCAGAAAAATATCCCGAATGTCCGTTATATAATCCATTAAACTGTAAAGAGTACTATAATCCTAAAGTTTGCGCATTTGTCAGGAAAGACAAGACTTGTCTTAGAAAAAGGAAGTCTAAAGCTAAACCAAAAGCTAAACCAAAAGCTGAAAAATAGATTAACAGGAGGTATTATTTTTATCAGGCGTGCCCCGCTATATCCGAAAGTTTACCCAGATCTATCCCCATTTTTTTCACAGCTTCTTCCCACCTGTACTCAACCGGCATCTCAAAAATAATCCTTTCAGAAATTGGGCATGTCAGCCATACGTTTTCCTTTATCTCCGATTCAAGCTGACCTTTACCCCAGCCGGCACATCCTATACTTATAATAAAGGTTTCAGGCCCCTCGCCCATTGCTATCGCCTTTACAATATCCTTGCTGTTGCTCATGGCAAGAAAAGGTGTAACCATAAAACAGCTTTCCCAGTTAAATGGAGGCCCGTGCAGAATAAAAATTTCACCAATATGAACAGGCCCGCCAATATATATTGGTGTTGATCCAGAGCCGGGAACATAGTTTATTTTAAGCTCATCAAAAATATCCTTTGCAAGTATGGTAGGATGAGGTCGATTCACAACAATGCCCACAGCGCCTTCCTTGGTATACTCGGAAATACAGGTGACTGTCTGGAAAAAGTTCGGATCTGTCATGCCCGGCATAGCTATAAGAAACTGCCCTTTAAAGAAAACCTCTGAGTTATCCTCCATATTCTCCTCCAGTTAGCGCCCTTCGGGCGAGCTGTTGAGCTATTAAGCTGTTGAGCCGTTGAGCTTACCAGCTAAGAGCTACGAACCATTATTGCAGACTGATAATTTCTAACCTATTAATAAGATTGACCAAAAAATGGGATTTCCTATACTACCCAGTTAAATACTTTGTTTCATAATTTCGGTAACGTAAGGGTGTAGGTTGCCGTCAATTTTGCTTTGACATCAACAAACCGTCAGTCGTATGATATTAATTAAATCAGTCTGATTAAACTTTTTATAAAATAATTATAATTAATTCCTAATGAAATTTCAATCAGATATTATTGCAAAAATGAAAAAAGATGCTAAAGAAATCTTTTACTCAGGTTTGCGCGCTGTTGATCCTGGCGTGGCTGTAAAGAGATACTGCAGGATTGAAGGCGATCATCTTTTTATAGGCGATAAGCCTTACGATCTTTCGCGCATAAAAAATATTTTTGTGGTCGGGGCTGGAAAGGCAACTGCCCCCATGGCCGCAGAAATAGAAAACCTTCTTGGCGACAGGATTACAAAAGGCATCATCAATGTCAAATATGGACATACAAGCAAACTTGGTCGAATCAAACTGATAGAGGCAGGACACCCGGTGCCCGATAAAAACGGGCGGCAAGGCGCCGGCGCTATTATCGACCTTGTAAATAATGCAGGAAAGGACGACCTGGTTTTATGCCTTATTTCAGGTGGTGGATCCGCCCTGCTTCCCCTCCCCTTCCCAGACCTCACATTAAAAGACAAACAGTATACAATAAAAACACTTCTTTCCTGCGGAGCCGCTATACACGAAATTAATGCAATAAGAAAGCATATCTCCATGATAAAAGGAGGAAGGCTCGCCCAGGCAGCCTACCCTGCATCGCTCGTATCATTGATACTTTCAGATGTTGTAGGAGATAATCTGGATGTTATCGCATCAGGGCCTACTGTGCCGGATTCAAGCAGTTTCGACGATTGCATGAAAATTATTGCTAAATACAATATCCAAAAAAAATTGCCAAAACCTGTTGTAAAACATATAAAGGACGGAATTTCAGGCAGGGTTCCGGAAACACCAAAGACAGGCGATCCAGCCTTTGATAAAGCCCACAATCTAATTATAGGCAGCAATATTGAAGCCATATTAGCGGCAAAGAAAAAATCCAAAAGCCTTGGCTATAACACCATTGTTCTCTCTTCCATGATCGAAGGCGACACAACCCATGTGGCACATGTTCACAGCGCCATAGTTAGAGAAATCATTAAAACCGGCAATCCAATTCCCTCGCCTGCGTGCATCCTTTCCGGCGGAGAAACTACTGTAACTGTCAAAGGGAAAGGGCTTGGAGGAAGAAATCAGGAATTTGCGCTTGCCGCTGCAATGGATATTGACGGGGCAAAAAATATAGTAGTTCTAAGCGGAGGCACAGACGGCACAGACGGACCCACAGATGCCGCAGGGGCGATAGCTGATACAAATACTTTATCAAGAGCCATGGTTAGGGGGCTTAATCCAGGCCATTTTCTGGCAAACAACGACTCTTATCATTTTTTCCAAAAACTGGGAGACCTGTTAATAACAGGCCCGACAAACACAAATGTTATGGATCTTCGGATACTGCTCGTAACGAAACTACTCACGTAGTCAGGCTGAAGCTGTTTAGACTGAAGGCTGAAGGGGTCAGAAGAGCACGATTGCCGTACTTTGGCGGAAATACCTGCCCGCCATCGCGAGCTCAGGCGAGGCGGGCGGGTCTGATTCTTGCACCAAACATGGCTTCAAAATGCGCTTTTCCCTAACAGTCTTCAGTCTTCAGCCTATACACCTGAGTGGTTATCTCGTAACTACTTTAACTCAAAACGGACCGGAACTCTAACCCACATATCAAGCTTTTTATCCCCTTTCATTCCAGGTTCAAACAGCCACCCCTTTACAGAAGCCATTGCCTTTTTGTCTAAAATTGAATACCCGCTGGATGTAAATAACCGGAGATCACCTACCCTTCCATTTTGATCAACAAGGACCTCAAGAACTACTGTACCCTGATAACCTCTTTTTCTTGCCAGCCTTGGGTATTCCGGAAGCGGATTTACTTTGTATAACGGCACCGCTTCTATCACAACAGGCCTTTTCTTCTCGACATCAACGGCTACCGCAAGATCAATATCTGCTTTTTGATATGTTGAATCAAAATCCTGATAAATAATCTCTTCTTGAGTTTCAGATTCTTCAAAAATCACTTTCTCCGGCTTAACAGGAGCGCTGAGCATTTTTTTGGATATCACCGGCTTTTTTTGCGATTTTGGGCTTAGAGCACTCTTGGCGGCAGGCTTTATTGCATCCGGTTTTGGCTGTATCACCTGTGGCTGCAGATATGCCAGTGTCATGGTAATAGCCCTGGTATCCGGCCTGTATATATACTTCTTCTTGAGACAATCAAACTCCATTCCCAAAAACAAACCATGTATCCCAATTGCCAGCAATGCTGCAAATATTATTGGTCTCACCGCTATTGGTCCGCCTCTGCCTGGAGAGAAATTTTAGTTATGCCTGCCATTCTGATACTGTCCATGACCTTAAAAAGCTTCTGGTATGACAGGTTCCGGTCAGCAAAAAGAAGGACTCCTGCCCCATCATCCCCTTTGACCGCTCTTTTTAACGCTTCTGTCAAATTATCCAGACAGGTCGCTTTTTTATCAACAAAAACCGTTCCGTCAGCTTTAATTGTCACAGACAAAACCGTTGTTTTATCTATTGCTGCGGTGGAAGATGAAGGAAGGATAACCGGCAGGCCGCGATGCACAGCCATTGAAAGCATTGCATATATGAAAAAAACCAGAACCAGGAAGACAATATCGATAAGGGGAAGCATTTCAATCCGAGCCTTTCTGTTTGTTTGAAGGCTGAGCTTCATTTTAGATTCCCCTTTTGTGCGGCTGAACTCTGCGCCAGTTTTTCATAAACAATCTCTAAGCTGGTGGCATATTTTTCTATGGAAAGGGAGGCATTTTCAACCCGTGAATTAAAGTAGTTGTATGGAAAAACCGAAAGGATAGCAATGCCAAGCCCTGTTGCAGTAGTAAGCAGGGCCTGGGCTATTCCTGCTGTAACAGCTTCAGGATGTTCGATACCGGTTGTTCCCAGCACATCAAAGGATGTAATAATCCCGAGTACCGTACCGAAAATACCCAGCAGGGGGGCCACGGTAATCATAGTATCTATAACCTCCATATATCTGCGCATCCGCTTGATCTCTTCGGCCCCGGCCGATTCCATAGCCCTAATCATAGAAAATTCACGATGCAAAATGCCGGTTACAAGAATCCTTACAATATAGTCTTTTGATCCTGTGGTTTTTTCTCTAACCGATTCCCAATCCCCTGTTCTGCAAAGTTCAAGGACTTCATCAACAAGGGACTGATTGCGCTGCATATTCATTCTTGTCCAGAAGATTATCCTTTCTATGATAACGGTCATCACAATGATCGAACAGGCTAAAAGCGGATACATAACGGGTCCGCCGCTTTTAAATATCTCCAGCATTATTCCTCCAATAACCCCTAATCCCTAATCCTTTAATCCCTCAATCCTTTAATCCTTTAATCCTCAATCCCTCGCATATCGTTTCTTTATTTCTTCAAATTTCCCGCATGTCATCTTTTTTTCAGGACATTTACCAAGACGTATGCATTTCGGGCCTGCCCCATTAAAAACACTTGGACACACCTCACGCGCAAGCATCAGCATCTGGTCGGCAACGCCGCGGATTTCCCACTGGGCGCGCAGGCAGAGCCTCTCTCCAAAAAAATGCAGGAGTTCTCTGGCGTTCATGGTCATCAGGATTTTGGTTTCGCAGGCATTTGGAAGAACATAGCGGGCATCCTCATTGCTCGATTCACCGCTGCTTCCTAAAGCCTCGTTGAGCCTGGCATAACGTTTGGCCAGGTATTCCATAGTCTCTTCAAAGTATGTTTCCGCATCTACCTCTACGCCTTCATCTCTAACCTTCTTTCCTTTAAGCTGCGGCGGCATGATATAATCAAAACCACCATGCGTTACGTATCGCTGGCTCCGCTGCGAATAGCTTGCCAGCCGGTGCCGGACAAGCTGGTGGGTCATTACCCGTGATACACCCTCGATATAAAAGGTAAAAACAGCGTGCTCAATCGGACTCATATGCCCCATATCACGCAACATTCCTACGAACTTCTCAGCCTGATCCGGATCCTGGTCAAAAACCGTTTCCGTGTCTTTTGCATAACAAAGCTTAGCAGCAGAAGCTATCAACTCGCCAGGAGCGCCGGTATAACGGATCAATTTCACTCTTGCTCTGGTTTTTTTCACCTTATTCATAAATTTTACCATGTTTTGCTCCTACCTCTGTGAGGATGTATTTTTGGTAAGGACTTCTCGGTTTATCCGGTGCGGACTGGATTGATTATTTCCACACGATACTCCATCATTCGCTGGCAACTTATAAACTGAAGAACATCCCGCAAGTTCCACAATGGCTGTTCCCGTGGGTTTCCTTCCTGACGATATAAACTTATAAACTGAGCTAACGTCCCCAAGGTTCCTACTTTTCTTTGGGTTTCCCATATTCAGCTTCAGTCTCGCGGACTTCAATCTGGTCTGCCGGGACTTTTACAACTTTGCCATCACGCCATATTACAATTGGATCCCCGGTACGTTTGTGATCTGCAATTGTATCTGCAACAGCTTTTTTCAGCGCTTCTTCCGCGCGTATTCCAATAGGTATATCTGATAAATTCTTTTTTTTCATCTTTCCCCCGTATCAATCCTGCCTGCCTTTATAGCCGCCGATTCAGGTTTAAAGGGTGAAAGACCACTGGCTATCAAATCAGCATTAACAAATTCAAAACAATCCGCATAATTCGGCAAAAACTCTTTTGCAAAAGTTGTTTTACCGGAACCGTTTGGTCCGGCTATAATATAGAAGTTTGCTTTTGCGTCTTTATTCATTTTTCCATAAACAATATTGCGCATCATCCTTACAATTATCCAACATAGCCTGCCCAGTAGCTCCGGCAGATGGTACTGGGGTGAAATCATGTTTGCTTTTATTTAACTGGGGTCAACTACGTTCTTCAGTTCAATTGCCACGTCAGCTTATAAACTAATGTCCCGCAAGTCTAACCCCTCCCCGCGTCTAAGCCTGTAAACCAATAATCCAATGGATGTCCCCAATTGCCCAATTGCCCCCCTTATCATTTTTTCCCTTTATTTCTTTATGGATATCCCGCAGGTCTTTACCATGATTTTTTGCGTTTGTTTGAGAAAAGCATATTATCATAGACGTTTCCTATCTTCCCTTTTCCTTAAGATGCGACCCCGCACACCTCCTTTTTTGCTACAATTAATAATCCCTTGACCTGATTTCCTGACTGCTTCCTAATATCTGCTTTGGTTTCCTCTATTAATTGTAATCCATGACGCCTTAGGCAATCTTGAATATATGTCCGTGAGTGTGCATAGCGACTGCTGGGAAAGAGCCGGTACCCCATGCTGTTGTCTTCCAGTCTTTCCACTGAAAATGCAATGATCCCTCCGTAAACAAGATATGAAGATGCGGACCTGATGATCGTATCCAAATTCCCAAAATATACAAAGACGTCAGAGCTATATATCAGATCAAATTTTTGGGGAAAGCCCCAGTCTTGAAGTATGTCAAAAACCTCGAGCCGGTTGTAGATTTTCTTCTCTGCGGCCTTTTCGAGCATCTTTGACGATACATCGACGCCTATCAGTCTTTTCGCAAACGGCCGATAGAGTTGAGCGCCCAGACCGGTACCACAGCCAAGGTCCAGAACATTCATTTCTTCAGTCAGATATGGGCGCACAAGGTCAAACAGGAGTTCAGGGGTCTTGTATTCTAGGTCTTTAACCAGGATCCTTTCAAAAGTCCCTGCACACTGATCAAAGATCCTACGCACGTGTTCCACCGGGGCGGCATCAGGTGTTGCCGATGTCCCCAGGCTTTGGAGCATGAATCTTGCCGCCTCATCATCCGGCTTGGTCTCAAGCACCTTGTTGTAATGTTCCTCGGCTTCCTTGAATCGCCTGAGCTTTTGAAGAGAAATCCCGAGGTTGAAGTGGGCGGATGTATAATCTGACCGTATCTCAATGGCCTTTCTGTATGACTTTGAAGCGTTTTCAATCATATTAAACTCGTCCTGTGCCACGCCAAGGTTGTTCCATGCCTCTGCCATGTCAGGAGCGAACGCCACTGCCCTTCGAAAACAGGATATGGCTTCATCCTGGTCCCCAATTTCCCTATATGCGACACCCAAATTATTCCATGCTTCACCAATACCAGGCTGCTTTTCCAACATGGCCCTGTAAATACTTATGGCACCCTTGTGATCGTTCTCTCGCTGCTTCAGCCTAGCCAGGTTATAGCATGCCGGAAAATAGGGAGGTCTAAGATCGGCTGCTTTTTCAAAAACTTTCTTGGCCTTATCCGGCCGGGACTGGTCCAAGAATACCGTTCCAAGCGCATTCAGCAACTGTCCCCAATCAGGCTTTCTTTTCAATACTTCCAGATAGCCTTTTTCCGCTTCAGCAAGCCTGCCTTCCTTGTGTGCCGAAGAAGCTCTCTTGAAAACGTGTTCGGAATCGTCTTTCGTGCGCTTCGACGGGATAGAATACTTTTTTGAGTGGCGCCTATTCATATCTTCATTTGTCATTTTTGGCTTCAAACAACCACCTCACCCACCGCTTGCGGTCCTTGGCAAATTTTAGCAAAAATTCTTTCTTATGACATCGAGGCGTGATGTGCCATACGTGTCCCGGAAGGTAATGTCTTTTTGCTCTTGCCATCCTCTTATACGCTTTTTCCCTTAAAAAGGTATTTTACATCACAAAAACACCCTTTTAAGGCCTTATATGACTATACATTTAAATGATTTGTTCACAATATTAATATGTTCCTATGGCCCGACCCCCAAGTCACCCACAGGCTTATCGAAACTTTCATCTACTGAAACAACAAGCAGTTTTACGCCTTCGCACCGCACTGTTTCGATATGTATCGCAATCCTGGGATCACAGTTATTGGCAATATCCTGAATTTTAGAACGCATCATATTGTCGGTAGTACATCCTATGATTTTACCGTTATCCGCTACGCCTATGACAATCTTTCCCCCAGAGGCATTTGCAAAAGCAACCATCTCTTTATCGAGACCTACCCCAATCTGTTCTTTAAATTCGACAAAATAACCCTCGCCTTGTTCAATAAGTTCTTTCAATTTCCTTTTTTTCATTACTCTTCTTTCACTATTTGTAAATATTCACAACTATACCCAAGAGGAATATCCACATTAACTGTCTTGACCAACGTCTGCGCAGGCGATGCCCATATGCTGCTTGATAAATATGCCAACACGGGAATTCTTCCTAATTTTTCCCTTTATCCTTACAATTATTGAAGATTCCCTGTAGCAAGCCACAGGGAATCTTCGACCGTAAGGAAGTTAGCCATTTTTAGAT
>JAPVVG010000181.1 GCA_028571455.1 Desulfobacteraceae bacterium
AAAACGGCCATGAATATTGTGGCGTTTCCGGTTAAAGATATGGATATTTCCGTTCTCCGAAAAATCATCCAGGGAGGATTGGACAAGATGAAGGAGGCGGATGTAGTTCTGGTCGGTGGGCACAGCGTGGAAGACAAGGAGTTGAAATACGGTCTGTCCGTCACCGGTTTTATTCACCCGGATCGTGTATTAACGAAAAAGGCTCTTAAGGTCGGAGATCGTTTAATACTGACCAAACCGCTTGGCACCGGTATTATTAATACAGCTATTAAAGGGGGGCTTGCTTCCGGGGAAGCCATAAAATTTGTTACACATCTTATGGCTACACTTAACCGGGATGCAGCTCAAGTAATGGAAGGCTTTCCTGTTCATGCGTGCACCGATATTACCGGTTTTGGCCTGATAGGTCATGTTGCTGAAATGATCGTAGATTCCGCATTTGGAATCGCCCTCTGGTCTGAAAAGATACCGATAATTCCTGAAGCCTTTGATTATGCGGCAATGGGGCTTGTTCCTGCCGGAGCATACAAAAACAAGGAGTTCCGTGAGGGTATGGTCGATATTTCTCCTTCTGTAAAACAGGCTGTTCTGGATATTCTATACGATCCCCAGACATCCGGGGGATTGTTAATCTGTGTGCAAAGGGAAAGCGCCAGCGATCTGGTAAATGAATTAAAGGAAAAAGGGATAGATGATGCGGCAATTATCGGCGAGGTTCTACCAGATCCTAAGGAAAGAATTGTTGTGAGTTAAAGAATTTGTAGTATTACAACTTTTTTTATTATATTTTTCTACCACAAAGAGCACGAAGAACACAAAAACTTTATAAAAGCATTAATTCTAATATTGAAGTGTTGGGTGTTAGGTGTTAAGAAAATTATTAATCCTTAATCCTTTAATCCCTAATCCTCTGATATCCTGCCTGTGAAATTTGGAACCTGATAAATTAGACTTTTTACAAAGCCATCAATTTTTAGGAAGCAACCATATGATTTATCTGGATTATAATGCGACCACTCCGATAGCTCTCGATGTGGCAAAAGCCATGATGCCGTTTATTCTGGAAGAGTTTGGAAATCCAAGTAGTTCTTACCCCATAGGGAAAAGGGCAAAGAAGGCTTTAAAAAAGGCGCGCAGTCAGGTAGCAAGACTTCTCGGGTGCGGGGCCGGAGAAATCGTTTTTACCAGCGGAGGGAGCGAATCAAACAATATGGCACTAAAGGGTGTGGCTTTAAGCCTGCGCTCTAAAGGCCGTCACATCATTACCACAAAGATTGAGCATCCTGCTATCTTCAATCCCGCTATTTTTCTCATAGAAAACGGCTGGGACGTAACGTTTCTTCCTGTGGATCAATACGGCTTTCTGGATCCTGACGAGGTTAAAAAGGCTATCAGAAAAGATACAGTACTTATTTCCGTTATGCATGCCAACAATGAGACAGGGACTATACAGCCGATTAAAGAGATCGGTCTTATTGCCAGAGATCATGACATCCTTTTCCATACAGATGCGGCTCAATCTGTTGGCAAGATTAAAACCGATGTAAGGGATCTGTGCGTCGATTTTTTATCAGTGACCGGCCATAAATTATATGCCCCTAAAGGGGTTGGCGTGCTCTATATCCGCAATGGAATTAAGATCGTTCCCCTGATTCATGGCGGGGGCCAGGAGAATGGCCGCAGGGCCGGAACAGAAAATGTTATTCTTAACGTGGCTCTTGGTGAGGCCTGTGAACTGGCGGGGAAGCATCTTGAAGATTACACGGCCCGTGTTACCGCCCTGCGTGACAGGCTTCATAATAAAATAATTGCAGACGTTCCAAAGGCGGCACTAAACGGACATCCTGAAAACCGTCTTCCAAATACTCTCAATCTCTCCTTTCCAGGGAAGATCGGTGAAGAGATCCTGGCGGAGATCCCGGAGCTTTGCGCTTCAACAGGCGCTGCCTGCGAGGATCGTTCAGTGACAATTTCCCATGTTCTTGCGGCTATGGGTGTTTCCCGTGAGATTGGGATGGGAGCGGTACGCCTGACACTTGGCAGGCCTACAACTGAGGAAGAAGTCGATCAGGCAGCCGGGTGGATAATAAAAGCAGTGAAGGGATTATGAAAAACGGTTATAACAAATGTTTCTGATTGCAGGGGTTTCCCCAAAAACAAAGATACTTGATAAAAACCCCAGGTTGTGTCCTGTATGCGGGCTGGCAAGAGCCTATTTTAAAAGGGTTGATCATTACTTTAATATATTTTTCATTCCGATTTTAAGGGTAAAAAAGGGCGAGCCTTTTATCATGTGTGATAATTGCGAAAGAAATCTGCATGAATTCGGCATGGAAAATAATCTATGGCAGGGCAAAAAGGATTTAAGGTGCACAAATTGCGGCAGAGCTCTGCATAAGAATTTCAAGTTCTGTCCCTTTTGCGGCAAACAAATATAGTTTGATTTACTATTCTTTGTTCTTTAAAATTGATTGCAATTGTTCAATTAAAGGCGGCAGGTTTTCTTTAACTGTCTGCCAGACAATATGATAATTAATGTCAAAGTAAGCATGTATCAGACGATTTCTCATTCCAATAATAACAGTCCATTCTATTTCATGATACTTTGCTTGCGTAGTTGTTGTAACATTCGCGGCCGCTTCACCTATAATTTCCAATGAGCGGACAATGGCATTTCCAAGCTTTCTATCACGTTACAATTCTTCAAATGTTGCTTTGCCCAAAAATTCTCTTGCGTCTAAAGCCGCATCCAGCATATGTTTCAATCTATCTTTATCATCGGGCTTCTTCATAATGCACCTCAGCGTTTTTAACGACTTCATCCCGGAAGTATCTGCTTAAATCCTCTGGTGTTCTTAAATCCACCTTACGCCCAATGGTCTCGGATAATTCTATTTCCATTCGTGAAACATCAAACAAACCAGGCATATGGTTTTTGTCAAACTCCACAAGAATGTCAATATCACTGCCCGGCTTTAGTTCATCACGCAGGGCGGAACCGAAAAGAGACATTTTGGTAATGTGATTTCTCCGGCACAATGCTTCCAGCTCCGCTCTGGAAATATGATCCGTGAGCTTGAACATAATGCACCTCTCTTTTTTTATAGTGATATAACCCTTAAGCTTTCAATGCCCCGGTCATCATAATTGGTATCCAGAAGCCACATTGCAATATTTTTCTTGCCGCCGGAATGCACATTCCCGGTTTTTGCGGGCCTTTGCGTGGCATATTATTTGAATATCATACGTGAAATTGTTTGTGAACCAATAATCCAATGGACATCCCCAATTGTCTCTTAGCGATAAACTTAGATTCTTAACGGCGTCCCGTTTTATCAGATTCAACCAATTAACCGTGTTGGCTCATTTATGGTAATAGCTTTCAAAAAAGCGCTTTTCTGCGTCGGCAGTGCCGATTAAGATCATCTCGTCATTTTTACCAAGAGGAATTAAGGGATTGGGGTTAATATTTAACTTGCCCTGTGTGTTAATGGCTATCACGCTGCAACCCGTTTGTTCCCGGAGCTGATTTTCAGCAAGAGATTTACCAACAAGAGATGAGTGCACCGGAGCGCGGAAAATATTCAGCCCCTCCTGAAACATCAATATTTTATTTGGGTTCAGAAGATTAATTATGGTGTTAGCACCCATGGAAGCATATGACATAACCAGGTCAGCTCCCGCCCTATGTAATCTGGAAATATTTCTATCCATGGTTGCCCTGCTGATAATTTGGATGTCGGGTCGTAATCGCCGGCAATAAATGGTGAGATAAATATTCATAGCGTCATCATGTGTGGTAATTATGACGGACGGCGCCTCTTTTATTCCAGCCTTATGTAGGATGTTGATTTCTGCAGCATCCCCATGAATATACTTTTCATTGGTTTTAATGAATTTCGGATTCTTCTCTACAACCCGATAATCAAGCTGATGCTCTTCTAAGGCCTCTGCTGCGGCACGTCCGACACGGCCTCCACCTAATATCAGGACAGGTGCATTGGTGGTGTGATAAATGCGATAAATGCAGAAGATCTCATCATATTTATTGAGCTGTTCAGCAGAACCGGCC
>JAPVVG010000182.1 GCA_028571455.1 Desulfobacteraceae bacterium
AAGCCGCAACCGGAGCGCGGCGATACGCATCCCGATGTACTCTGCGGCGCCAAAGGCAAAACGGCTTGAATTCAGAACCCCTGATCCATCCTGTAACGGTTACCTGGCCTTTTCAGCAATTCTAATGGCTGTATTAGACGGCATCGAAAACAGGATAGACCCTGGAGAACCGCTGGACAAAGACATATACAGTCTTCCACCGGAAGAGCTTGCCAACGTTCCGTCAGCGCCGGGTTCCCTGGAAGAGGCGCTGGCAGCCTTAAAAGAAGATCACGCCTTTCTGCTAAAAGGTGATGTTTTTACACAGGATGTTATTGATACGTGGATTGAATATAAAACTGAGAACGAAGTAAATCCTATTAAAGTGCGGCCGCATCCACATGAATTCTTTCTTTACTTCGACGTATAGCCCGAATATTTGAAGAATCCTGCAGCCCCGTATAAGCGAGACCTTTGAATTTTGCCATAAATAGTCTAAATCATCATTCCCGCCTGTCTACCGTGTCCGCCAAAGGACTCTGGCGGATGCAAACGGGAATCCAGTCCCCGACCTGCCCGCTCGTGCCCCTGGCCGCCTCGCTCTGCCTATCCACTGGGGGCTTGCAATGACATGGAGGCTCGGCAGGTGAGCTGGCTCGCAGTGGCAGGCGGGTCAGGTCGAGGATAAGTCGCATAAGCGCTAAGTTATTTTGTGAACGTTCACAGGTTGCATTTATGCCATACGGAGTTGTTTTGAAAGATGAACATCGAACATCCAACATCGAACATCCAACATCGAATGAAAAAACAAACACCCAATACCGAACATTCAACCACGCCAAGGCGTGGTTTCATCAGCCGTTTGTTTGTGGTAGTATTTGATTTGTGCAGAAGGTAATATCAAAACTTTTTATTTTTTCTCTTTTTATCTTTCTGTCTGGTGGTTGTAAAGGTACAGGCAGAATCGATTCAACCTGTGCGGTCTGTCACAAGGGGCTGGAGCTGGCTTCGGCTGTTCACACCTCCTGTGTCGCCTGCCATGGGGGCAACCCCAAGGAAAAAGATAAGGAAGCTTCCCACCAATCTATGTTTGGCCCCAAAAATCCTGCAGATCCACGGTTCTGGGATCAAACCTGCGGCAGTTGTCACCCGTATCAACTGGGACGCGTCAAGGGGAATCTGATGTACACAAACACCGGGATGATAAAGAACATTCAGGCAACATGGGAAGGCGCCAACGGAAAATTATACGGAACCAGAACCGAGGCGGTTTCTGACGCCGCCGGAAACCCACTGGAGATCAAAAGTGTGACCGAGCTGGATAATATTTCCGGGGAACTCTATCGCAAGTTCTGCTCCCGGTGCCATGTGGGGATCGAATCGAACCGGTCGTACAGCTCCTGCCACGGGTCTGGCTGTGCGGCCTGTCATTTTCCTTACAACAACACCGCCACCTATGAAGGGAATGATTCTACAGTAAAAGGTAAGTGGCCCTATTCGGCTGACCATAAGCTCGTTGCCTTGCCCGATAACAGGGTCTGTTTTCGCTGCCATAACCGCAGCGGCAGGATCGCTCTCTCCTACGAGGGTCTGAACGACGGCAACAATTCCATGGTGCCGACTCGTGACGGCATGCCGGGTCCTATGTTGATCAGCGGGGGGCGAAACGTGGTTCATATTACTCCCGACATTCACTATGACAAGGGGATGGATTGCATTGATTGCCATACCTCACGGGACGTCATGGGCGACGGGTATGCATATGAAAACATGTACCTTCAGACGGAGATCAGATGTGAAGATTGTCACGGCAGCGCCACGGAGCGGCCAAAAGCTGAACCGATTACGCGGGAGAACGAGGAAGCGGTGAGAGAGTCGAAAAGCTATCAGAGGCAGATGCGGCCGGGCATGAAGATGATACTGACTGCCAAAGGGCGCAAGTACTCCAATGTGTTTTATGAGGATGAAAAAATCTATGTCCTGGGCAAGCGCAGCGGCAAGCTGCATGAAAGCAAGGTCATCACCGGCACCCCGGAACACACCATTGCCGGTCATGAGCGTATGGAATGCTATGCCTGCCACTCGCGCACCGTGGTCCAGTGCTACGGGTGCCACACCAGGTACGATCAGTCCCGGTATGGCCAGGATTTTATCAAGGGTATTAAGACTCCTGGCGTGTTCAGTGAAACCGAGGACTACCGGAGGCTTTACCCGTTTTCTCTGGCTGTGAACCAGCGCGGGAAAATTTCGCCGGTTACCCCGGGTTGTCAGACGTTTGTGACAATAGTTGACCAGAAGGGCAGAATCGTCAAAAAGGAATATGTCGCCGAATACAAAGGCAAAAACCAGTTACGATTTGCGCCCTTCTATTCACACAATACCGGGACCAAGGCAGTGGGCTGTGCTGAATGCCATGGCAACCCCGCGTTTTTAGGCTTTGGCCAGCATGTTGTGGAAGGCAGCAGTATAACAGCGACCTTTATCAGCGAAAAATCGAAAGATAGGCCGCTTGATGGGTTTCTTACCATGAAGAGCGGGAACGTGAATCCCTTTTCTGCCATTACACGGGAAAAATCACGACCCTTAAACAGTAAAGAGGTAAAGAATGTGCTGGCTGTCAACCTCTGCATAGTTTGCCACGATAATGCCAAAGACAAAATATATCAAAAGGAACTTGATTATCGTGTTCTTGACGATTGTCTCAATCGCCCTGTGCCTGTTAGCCGTTAGTCCGGCATGGGGCCACGATATCTCGCTCAAAGGGGTGCATGCAGCCCTGCGCTGCTCTTCGTGCCATGGGGATGGCGCGGAAAGGGTCACTCATCCGGCATCCCGTGACAATCGAGCCCGCGGCTGTGTGAGCTGCCACCAGGGTTACGATGCCCTGTTTGATCAGGCCATGACCACCAGGGCAAGGGAAAGGCGGTTCGTGGAACAGACCTTTGGCAAGGCCGACCCGCACTTTTACCAAAAAAACTGTCAATCCTGCCATGTCAGGGATTGTCTGGACTGTCACGGGGAAAACGGCCACAACATCACCAGGCCGGCGCAAAGCAGTTGCCTTGGCTGCCATAAGGGGTATTTTGTCGGAGCGGACTATTACGGCATGGCCCCCCGGGAAGATAGTGTTCGTTATCAGCGCGGGAAGCTGTTTAAAGGAGAGACCTTTCTTAAGATGCTCCCTGATGTACATGCTGAGGAAGGAATAGAATGCGGCGATTGCCATTCAATGAAGAGTCTTGTTGCCGGCAGCAAATCATCGAAAAAATGTGTTGACTGCCACAAGCTGAATGATAGTGTGATTGAACACGGCATTACCGCCCATCTGACAAACCTGGAATGTTATGCCTGTCATTCAGCGTGGGCTGCCCAGGAGTATGGAACCTTTTACGTCCGTCTGGTAAATAGCCCCTCCAGTAAATACTTCAGGGTTAAGCAAAGGATCGGCAGCGAATACATTAAGAGCGCCTATCTTAAAATGCAGAATGCATCCCCGCTGGGAATTAACGATACCGGAAAGGTCAGTCCTATCCGGCCGCAGTTTATCGGTTACTTTTCCGATATCAGGGATGGAAAACCTGTGGGGGAGGAAAACCGGTTGCTGGCGGCGCACTGGAAGGCATTCTTCCCTCATACAATACGCCGGGGAACCGTCATGTGCGAAGGATGTCATAACAACGCGCGCAGGTTTATCCTGGAAAAAGAGGAAAACAGGATTTACCAGTTGCAGTTAGACGGCATGAGCCTCAATTCCTTCTGGGACCAGGCTGGTCAGGAAGTGATCAATGGGTCTTTTATGGAGCCTTCGCGGTTTTCCAGGATGTCCTCGAAGAGTCCCGCTTATACGAAAGCCTATGTAAAGAAATGGAAAAGGTTGGTAGATCGCGTCGAAGATTCATCAAGGCAGTAGCTTTTGTAATCGCTTCTGTTTCACTGGTTTGGAAATTCCTGATTCCCCGGGTTTCTCGGAAAAAACCTTTGCTGCGTGTGGCAAAAGCAGAGATTCCCCCTGGCGGGGCCCTTGTTTTCCGGAAATCGAGAGTGGCTATCATAAGGGAGGGCGATGATATTTATGCCCTTAGCATTGTCTGTACCCATCTCGGGTGTAGCGTCAACGTAACGCCCAGGGAGCTAATTTGCCCGTGCCACGGCAGCATTTTCGGCCGGGACGGAGAGGTTTTCAAGGGGCCCGCAAATCGTCCGTTGAAACAGCTTGCAGTGGAAGAACGCGGTGAATTCATTGTGGTCCTGGGCTGAGGCAGTTTTGTTCAAAGACTTTTTGGAACATATTTTCCCCAGGCTTATTCTCCAGGAAAATCTCAGGATAAGGTATACCTTTTGCCTTGGCGGGCTTGCTTTTACGGCCTTTATACTGCTAATTGTTTCCGGGCTGCTTTTACTCTTTTATTATCAGCCGTGTCCTGAAGAGGCTTTTGAGTCGATCCTGTTTCTGGAGTCTTCAGTCACCGGAGGCTGCTTTGTCAGGAGCCTCCACCGGCTGGCTTCCCACGCTTTCCTTGTGCTTATCTTTCTGCATACCTTGCGGGTTATTCTCACCGGGGCCTATAGAAAACCCCGGGAGCTTAACTGGGTAATCGGTTTTGTCATCCTCTGTTCGGCTGTTTTTGAAGCCTATACCGGCTATCTGCTCCCCATGGATCAACTTGCCTTCTGGGGAACCCACACCGGCATGGAGCTAATCAGCACCGTGCCTTTCGGGGAAATGATACGGGATTTTTTAGTCCCTGACGAAATCGGGCAGGCAATGTCCCTGCTTAGGTTTTACACATTACACATTGCGGTTATCCCTTTGACGATCGCGTCACTTTGTTTTTTGCATTTCTACCGAATTCGCCACGATAAGGGGGTGTTACCATACCTGTGAAAGGCTACATACAAAGTTCCCCATTTTTTTTCCGGCTCATAGCGATTTCCATGGGCTTGCTGGTCGCTCTTTTAGTGGTTCTGGCGATTTTCATCCTGGCGCCGCTTGACGGCCCAGCCGATATCACCAGTGTGCCGAATCCCATTAAATCTGCATGGTTTCTGTTGTGGACCCAGGAGCTGGTCAGTTATTCTAACTATCTGGTTTACCCGATTATCTTCCTTGGACTCTACTTTTTGTTACTCCCTTACCTGCCTGGCAGTCCTGAATGCAAAAGAGCAAGGTGGCTGCAGAAAGATCAGATGCCAATCAGTATCCTGACAGTGATGGTTTTTTTTGCGATCCTTGTGTTGACGGTTGTCGCCATGTTTTTCAGAGGTGAAAATTGGGCATTTGTTTTCAATTTTTAACGATCCTCGCTGGTATTTTTTTCTTGCAGAGCGTCATCGCCCTAGCCGGGGGGTCTGGTTGCCTGAAATGCCACGAGCCCCATTATGAGGACAAAGGGACATGTGTAAACTGTCACAAGGGTAACCCAAGGACGGACAGGGTCTCGATTGCCCATCACAACCTGATCCTGGCCAGATACGCTGACTTTACGATGGAACGCAGCCCGGTGGTGAAACGGGGCAGGAAGCTTATTGAGACTTTTGGTTGCAGGAGATGTCATGTTACCGGCGCAAAGGGGAACCGCCTTGCCGCCAATCTTGACAGGGTACTCGTTGTCGCACGGCCGCAAAAGCTTTTCAATGCCATAAAGACACCTGTGCTTTTCATGCCCAATTTTTGTTTCAAAGAGACACACATAATAGAACTGGTCAACGCGATCCTGGCCCAGGCCGCCCGGACCGAACCGGAAGCCGGAGAAATACCGCTGGTGATTCATTTTGAAGATGAAAAACAGGATGAAGAGAGCGTTTTTGTGAAGCGCTGCGGTTCTTGCCACACGGCGCTGACCGCCCGGTTCGGGGGCCTGGGGAAAGGGAATATAGGCCCGAATCTCTCAAGCCTTTTTTCAGAATATTATCCGAAAACTTACGGCAACAAGGACCAGTGGTCTTCCGAGCCCCTTAAAAAATGGCTGAAAAATCCAAGAGAAGTCCGCAAAAGCGCGCAAATGGCGCCCGTAAAATTAACGCCAGATGAGTTCTCCCGCCTGTTAGAGGCACTATTATAACTCAAGTTTCGCACCCTTAACTTCTATCAATGTCAAGGCGGTAAAGGGTCGAATTCAATTTTTAAAGTGAAATAATATGATCGTCATTTTTAACCAGCACCCCCATGAGATGTGTCACTGGCAGGCACAAAGTAAATATAACGTATTGAATTCATACTTGGACTCAAGCACTATCCCAAGTTTGTATATTGGTGCCGTTTTCGAAGTCACAGGCATGATATTTCGCTTTAAAAAGTTATTTCGGCCCTTACTGTTTAAAGCTTTTGACAAATAAAAAAAGGTGCGAAACTTGAGTTATAATCTGTCATTCCTGCCCCCGTGTGTCATTCCCGCTTTCGCGGGAATGACACCTTGGTTGATATGATATTTGTTTAAAATTCACAGGGTTAGAGAGAGCTATGGACTCTCAAGTTAATTATTTAACACTTCTCATTTAATACTTGACATAGATTCTTAAATTTGAGATAGATTTGTCTGAAAAAAAGCAGTTTCTCATCATTTGCCCCATGGTATAGGTGGACTATTTCGCGAGACTAAGGAGGTATAACTTATGAAACACGGAATTTTATGTTTCACCCTTATGGCCTTTGTGTTAAGCTTTTTTGTTTTCCTTCCCCAAAATGTTTCAGCCGAAGAAGCCAGGGCATTTGTCCCTGACAAGGCCCGCTGTTCCCAGATGATCCAGTTCGGGAAACAGTCATATCAAAGGGGAAAATTTCTTGATGCCAAAGAGTACTTCAGGATGGCTCTTCAGGCTGATCCAGCATCTTCTAAGGCTTGGAGGCACTATGACCTCGCTGTCATTTCTGCATTGGCCGAAAAGGTGAACAAAAATATGGGTCTTATTGCCCCGGATGTTTCTATGCAAGGTCCGGGTGAAGCACAGGTGGCTGCGCCTTCCCTTGCTCCAAAACCGGCACCCGATAAATTTGAGGTTCAAGAAGAGGAAGGTTGTTGACATCAAGGGTGCGTTTGAAGGGAGGTTTGAATTCCTATGAGTGATAATAATGAAACAAGCGTGCTGGGCGGAATTCTGAAGCGGGCTTATTCCAGCGTATTTTATGAAAATTGGCCTATATGGCTTGGCGGCATTTTAATCGGCATCATGAGTGTCATCACCTTTGCCTGGGCCAGGCCTTGGGGCGTGGTAGGCGGACTGAGAAACTGGGCAGACTGGTTTTTCAATTATATAGGCATATACAGCCAGGCTCCCTTTTCACCTATTATTTCTACAGGCTCCATCCTGACCCTCGGTCTGTTCTGGGGAGCTTTTGGCTCTGCCCTCATGTCCAAGCAGTTTGCCATTCGTAGCGCCCCGGGCCTTGAGCTGATTAAAGGGATTGTGGGCGGCACTTTATTAGGGATAGGCGCTGCCATGGCTGGAGGATGCAATGTGGGAGGTTTTTATATTGCCATCAGCGCTCTGTCATTCGCGGGCCTTGCCATGATGGTGGGTCTCATTGCGGGCGCTTACCTGGGCCTTCGCTACCTGTACTGGGAAATGGAGCACATTCCCTCAAAACCCCCAAAGCCTCCAAAGCAAGGGTCCGGAGGAAAGAGCCTGGTTGGGATAGAACCTTACATAGGCGCAATTGTATTCCTGGGCGCCATCGTGGCTGCATGGTTTTATGCACGGAACGCTTACGCACGGGTAGGCGGGCTCCTTCTCTGCGGGATTGTCTTTGGGGTGATCATCCAGAGGACCCGTTTCTGTTTTGTCCGATGCTTCAGGGACCCTTTTATGACAGGGGAAGGGGACATGGTAAGGGCCGTGACTTACAGCATTGCGATCAGTATCTTGGGCTTTGCTGCTCTTAAATGGACCGGCCTGCGCCCAGAAGCGGTCTATGTGACCAAGACCTTCTGGTTCGGGAGTCTTGTAGGCGGCATTATCTTTGGTTTTGGCATGTTGCTCACTGGTGGTTGTGGGAGCGGTTCTGTCTGGAGGGCCGGGGAGGGTCATATTAAACTCATGGTGGCTGTGCTCTTTTTTGCCCTGAGCAACTCTTTGTTCAAGGCATTGATCAAGTCGTCTGAGGGCTTCCAGGCATTGATCGGGCACAAGTTCTTCATCCCGGATTACATAAGCTACACATGGACTGTGATTATCCTGTTAGCCGTTTTTGTGGTCTATTCCCTGGTCGCCACATGGAATGAAGAGACGGACAAGTTCACCGTCGAAATGTAAGGATTTCCAAGTCTTAAGGATTGGGATTCACCTTTCAAAATAGATACTAAGAACTTTTCTAAAAGGAGGATTTTTCAGATGGCAGATGAAATTAAACCAGATGTAACTATTGATCTGAGCGGGTTGAGCTGTCCTATGCCTGCTATTAAGATGAAAAAAGAGCTCAAGGGTATGAACTCTGGACAGGTATTGTTGGCAATAGGTACAGATCCTGGAACAAAAAACGATTTACCCGGGATGTGCAAAAAAGGTGGCCACGAACTTTTAGGCATTGATGAGGAAGGTGGCATCTTCAAGTATTACATCCGCAAAGGTTAACATAGGAGGGGGGTTAAAATGGCAGATAAATTGGGGATATTTGTCTCCTCTGATGAGAACTGGGATCAGCTTTTGAAGACAGTTAGGGCAGCGGTAGCCAGAGACAAAGAGTTGATTATCTTCTTTACCCACAGAGGAACCTATTTGTGTAAGAGGCCGGATTTTTCCGAACTTGGAAAGATAGTGGAAGGGCATGGTAAGATGTCTCTGTGCCTGGTTTCTCTAAAGGCCCACAATTTGGGAGATGAGAATACCTCTATACCTGGAATAGCTAATAAGGACTTTGCTACTCAGGCAAGGCATGGTGAATTAATAGAGGAAACGGATCGTTATTTGGCGCTATAGGGAGGGACAAATGAAGGTAGCAATCTTGGCAAGGCATTTAGGTGATCAACATGAGGGGCTCAGGTCAAGTTTGGGACTGGCAGCAGAGATGATTGATACCCATTTTTTCCTTTTGGGACATGAGTTGGACCCAAAAGTTGCTGAGGATGAAGAGTATAAAGACAGATATGAAATGTATACTGACGATCTTGAAGAGGAGCTCTTTTCCAATGTAAAGGAAAATGAAAAACATGGCTACAAGTATTTAAGCACTGAGGAGATTGCCAAAAAAATGAAGGAATATGAGCTGGTGATTCCATTCGGAAGGTAGCGAGGTAGATTATGAAGATATTGCATGTGTTCAAGAAGGAACCGGATGATGAAGTAAAGAAGTTAATGGAAGTTATGTCTGAAGGGGAAGAATCTAAACAATTTGGATTAGATAAAGCCGATGCCAATTACGAGGAGTTGATAGATCTTATCTTTGCACACGATAAGGTCGTTACCTGGTGGTAGAATCATACGGACAAGACCGGGATTAAGGTTTTGAGGGATCTATTTGGGATAGGAAAGGAGAAGGATTGTAATGAAATTCTTTAGTCAGTGGGGAGAATTTATGATGATGGGGGCAAGAGCCTTTGCCAAATGGGAAATCGAAAACTCAAACACCATACTTCGGGACCGCAAGCGGCTAATCGCACTCGGCTTGTTGATCATTCCCATTATAATCGTGGGTATTGCTTTTGCCGATGAGGTTGCCGGGGCCCTGCCGCAATTTCTTGGGGGCAAGAAGGCATACAGCCCGGCTTATTACGGTACCTTTATCTTTGTCGTATCGATCCTCATCGGCGCGATGGCAGGCCTGATCACAGGCTGCATAGGCGCGGGTGGCGGGTTTATCATTACCCCTGCCCTGATGAGCGCAGGGATCAAAGGCATCCTGGTCGTCGGGACGGACCTCTTCCATATCTTTGCCAAGGCGATCATGGGGAGCGTGATCCACAGGAAGCTGGGAAACGTCTCCGTACCCCTGGCTGCGGTCTTCTTGATCGGCTCCATCTCAGGAGCGACACTGGGCGGGTACATTCAACGCGTGATCTACGAGACCAATCCTGTGATGAGCGATGCATTTATTACGGTTGTTTACTCATTCATGTTGGGGTTTTTGGGACTTTATGCGGGGACCGACTTTCTCAAAGCGAGAAAGGCCGCAAAAGAGAGGCTCCCCCTTGGAGGCGGAGAAGCCCATGGTGGAAAAGAAGAAGGGGCTGAGATGGGCGCTCTGCCAAAAAAGCTTCAGTCCATAAAGCTTCCTCCCATGGTCAAATTCGATTACGACTTTGTCCCTGGCGGGCGCGGGATTTCATGGGTGTTTTTGGTCCTCAGCGGTTTCCTTGTCGGGCTGTTAGCCGCGATTATGGGGGTTGGCGGCGGCTTTGTGACCTTCCCTATATTCGTCTATGTCATGGGGATTTCCTCCATGACCACGGTGGGAACTGACATCTTCCAGATCATCTTCACGGCAAGCTATGCCGCAATAACCCAGTATGCCATTTACGGGTTTATCTTCTACACCCTGGCCATGGGCATGCTCTTAGGCTCCTTGATCGGTATCCAGGTCGGGGCAATGGTCACCAAAGTGGTGCCAGGCATCACGATCCGCGGCTTTTACGCCCTGGCCATTATAGCCGGTTTTGTCAACCGCATCTTTGCCCTGCCGGCCAGGTTGCAGCAAATGGATGTCATTCCGCTATCAAAACAGTTTTGCTACGTCTTAGAGCAGATCGGAATCTATGCCTTTTTCATTATTATCGGCGGATTTGCGGTCTGGGTAACTGCCACGTTCTTTAAAAATATTAGAGTCCTTAAGGGAGAGGAGGCGAGAACATGATTGCGAATAAGAAAGAGTTTTATGGAGGCTTTGGGATGATCGTGGTCTTTGCCGTTCTACTGGTCATCATATTTTCGCCGGTTTTCAAGGGCAAAAACGGTCTGGAATACTTAGACGAGTTGTATAACACCATATCAAAGCACTCAGCCTACTATATTCCAGATGTCAAGAAGGACACCGAGAAGTTCATGGGGAAGTCTGTGGACCTGACCCTGGTCATGGCGGACGAGAAACAGGCCGGCCAGACTGCTCCACTCTTTGAGCAGGGCGGCGCCACGGTAAGCACATCAGGGGCAGAGTTGAAGATCACTGGCGACCTGAGCAAGATCCTGGAAAACTGCCTTGTCGATGCAGAGGACATGTATAGAAATAATGGGGAAAAGGTCTCCGGCAAATACGGCTATGACGAAAAGCGGGTTCTTTTTAACTGGTGGACAGCGCTCAAGGCGATGGATAAGGACTTAAAAAAGCAGAAAGAATTCCCAGAGACCAAGATGGTTGATACAGTGAAGACCAAGGCTGTGGAAGCGGCCTATAACTACTACAAGATCGAACCTCAAAAGATCGGTGACCGTATTGGCATGGTCATCTTTTCTTTGGTCTTTTATGTGGTCTATACTGTGTGGTATGGCTTTGGCATTTTGTTCATGTTTGAGGGATGGGGCATGAAGCTGTCACATTGATCGATTGAACTGAAACAGCGAGCGCTAACCCGTAGCGTAGCTTGTATGGGGTTAGCGCTCGCATAAATAACCTCTCTATTTCACCCTTATTCAGACCCGCTATTCTCTTTTTTCCGAACTTGGAAATTGTTAGCTTTTGATTTTAATTCCTGAATTTCTGAATCCCTTAATTTACGAATTCAATATCTTTATTTTGTTTTCATAGTAAATGCTCCATCCCAATCTTTTGGAGGGGGTGTGATTTTATATTCATCACACCTGAGAAGCATGGTTTTGCTTGGACCGTCGTCAGGTGTTAACTCCAATGCTGCTTTAAAAAAACTTCCGGCTTTTTGCCAATCCTGATTTCTGTATGCATAAAGGCCATTGGAGTAATTATTTAGTGTCTTATTAATGCATTCATCAATATCTTCCGGATAACCTAAAAGCTGATAAACCGTTATCGGCTCTTTTTTCCCCACAACATTTATTGAATCAATTTCCCTTGCCATTATTTTATTGCCAGCTTCCCTGTAAGTCGTTTCACTAATCAGCGTGTAAATCCCGTATATTTTGTTAACCCCTTCCAGCCTTGCAGCAATATTAACCGTATCTCCCATCATCGTATAGTCCATGCGTGTTTTTGATCCCATGTTGCCCACAACGGCCGCGCCCGTGCAAAGACCGATCCGCATATAAAGTTCCGGTTTGCCCGATATTTTCCAGTTGGCTCTTAGTTCAGACAGCCTTTTTTGCATGTCAATGCAAGCCATGCATGCTATTTCTTCCTGATTTTCAAGTTCGTTAGGCGCGCCAAAAAATGCGATTATAGCATCACCTTCAAATTTATCCACGGTTCCTTCATATTTAAGGATTATGCTTGTCATTTCTGTAAGTAATTCATTTAACAGCTCAACCAGCTCCTCTGGAGTCAGCCCTTCGGAAATACTTGTAAAACCCTGGATATCTGAAAAAAATGCTGTAATTACACGTTCTTCACCACCCAACACAAGCTTTTCAGGCGACTCGATAAGCTGTTTAACAACCGTGGGAGCAAGATAAGTAGAAAAAGCATTTTTGATAAATCTTTTTTGCCTTGACTCTGTAAAATATTTGTATGCGGTTATACTGACATATATTAAAATTATTACAGTCAGGGGGTAAACAAGGTTAAGAATTAAGCCCTTTTGAGAAAATAGATACTGGCATAGCAGCATATAGCCGATAAACAATGAGAAACCGGCTGCGGCGCCTGATATGACGCCTGTTTTAGGAAGGACAAGCCCAAGGATAAGTCCGGCAACAATTATTGCCATGATGTCAAAAATAGCGGCCCAGGCCGGTTGATACATAAAATCCTCTGAAAGGATGCTGTCTACGACATTTGCATGGATTTCAACACCTGGAAAAACAGTTCCAAAGGGAGTGACCCTTAAATCGTATATTCCAACAGCCGTGGCGCCCACTATAACGATCTTATCTTTCACAACAGTATCGGCTATATTGTTATTTAGTATATCTGTAACCGGTATATGAGGAAAGGTTTTTCCCGCTCCTCTGTAATTTATTAGAATTCGTCCCTGCTCATCTGTTGGGACCGTTAATTTCCCGATTTGCGCTTTTTCCACACCATATTCACCAATATTTAATGAAATTGGGCTTTCTAAATAGGCGCTTGCAGCAATCAGCGACAAAGGAGCGTATAACGTCTCCACGCACTTTAAGACACCGGGCATCCATCGCACAACCCCGTCTTTGTCCGGCAACATGTTGAAAAATCCACAATAATCTGTTGCGGTTGAAATAATTTCTATATTAGATTGAGGTGTTCTGGCTTCAATAAGGGCTATATTCTGAGCAGTTCCGGAAGCATAACGTATAAATTTATACTTAGACCCTGAAATATTATCCTGATGAATGTTGATTTCCTTTTCGCTGATATGCCCTGATTCAACGGAATCCATGTGGAAAAAATATCCCAGCACTATCTTAGCTGCGGAATTTCTTATAGCATCGGCAAGGAGCTGATCATTGTTTGCATGCTTTTTTAGATTTTCCAGGTAGTTGTCAATTTCCTTTTTTCTAATGTCGTGATTGTGAATTGTGCGTTGTATCTCATTTATGGTGTTTACAATTTTTTTATCATCCGGCTCAAGAAATCCAATGTCAAATGCTATTACACTGGCGCCGGCTTTTGACAGTTTTGTAACAAGATTTGCGATTTTTGACCTTGGCCATACCCACTTTCCCTCTTTACTAATGCTTTTTTCATCAATGACCGCCAGAACCACATCAGTGCCCGGGGAAATTTGTCCTCTGGCTTCAAATCTTAAATCAATGGTTTTTAATTCCATCAGATCAAGGAAGGATATCCCTTGCAAATAGGCAAGAATTCCGACGAATATGATAAATATAGAGATGAGAAAAGGATAGAGTAAGGCGAATTTTTTCATAATGGGAACCGTATAAGATGCCATGCAAATGATACATGTTCAATTTTATTGACCTGCTTGGTTTTTATATTGTAAGATTTATAATAAGTCAACAATAGCCGTTCACGGCTTGAAACTTGAAATTGGAAAGTAGAAATTTGGGAGACCTGTCTGCGTGCGGGCACGCACAGGCAGGGATGAAACGAGTTTACGAGTTGGATGTTTACAAACTGGCAGAAGCGTTATCAGATATGGTCTGGCACGACTTTGATAAGTGGAACAAAAAGGTTCAGGCCAAATTTCCAATTTCTATTTTCCAATTTCAACGTTCCGTGAACGGTTACCAGACAAATAATACCCTAATTGAGCCAAAGATCAATTAGGGAGGGGTCAGGGGTTCAATGTATCAAATAGCAGGTTACATAGGCAGAAAAACCTTTAAATCTGTCAACCATATTCTGGATCTATTTGCCTTTACTTATAGAATATTCGAGCTGATCTTTCAAAGGCCGAAACAAGGTAGAGTTCTTGTTAGAAGAGTTATTCTGGAACAGATATACTTTACGGCCGTGCAGGCCCTTCCCCTGCTTATTCCTATTGCTCTTATTGTGGGAAGCATGCTTATTATACAATTTGCCAGGATCTCTACTCAATACGACATAGGCACAACAATGGTGCTGTTAATTGTAAGAGAATTAGGCCCCGGGATTACAGCTCTTTTGGTGATATTGAGATCAGCCACTTCAGTAACTATAGAGATTGGCTACATGAAGATTTTCCATGAAATAGATACGATTGAAATGGCGGGCATTGATCCCATACGAACAATTTGTCTGCCGAGATTAATAGGGATCACATCCGCCATACTTTGTCTTTTCATCGTTTTCGACCTGGTGTCCATTATCGGAGGTTATGGAGTAGTGTGGGTCTTTACTCATATTCATTTAGGCGACTTTCTTGGACAGATTGCAAAAGCCGTAACTCCGACAGATATTATTGTAGGAATTGTAAAAGCCCTGTGTTTTGGAATTATTATTACCGTAACATGCCTCTATCACGGATTCAGCATAAAAAAAAATATTACATGCCTGCCCGCAGCAACCTCAAAGGCAGCCATTGAGTGTTTTTTTTACTGTCTATTGATAAATGTTGTTATATCAATAGTTTTTTATCTATAACCTAAAATAAGCGATTAGCCATTAGCTTTTAGCTATTAGTCAAACTATGATTTTTAGCAGTTAGCTTTTAGCAATTAGCCTTTAGCATAAAAAATCAAACAGATAACACAGTCAGCTAATGGCTAAGAGCTAATAGCTAAGAGCTATCGAACAGGCACTAATTATACAAATGTATATTTCATAAGAGCCAACGGCTAATTGCTAACAGCTAATCGCTTAACGTAGGTATAAACAATGAAGTTAATCGAGCTTTCAGATTATACCCTTTCTCCAATAGGTCAAGGAAACGGTCTCAACCGATTCTATTTTGACCTGTCAAAAGGGGATGTATGTTCCATACAGGCAGATCTGCCGGATGACGCACACCTGCTTCTAAAGGGTATTGCAATGCTTGAATGTCCAACAGACGGCGCTTATCGATTTATGGGGAAAAAAATTAATTTTTCAGATCATAGAAATCTCCTTCCATATAAGAAAAAAATGGGCTATATTACTACAAACGCATCGATGATCAGCAATATGAGTATCAGGGAAAATCTTTTATTAATGCGATACTATTTTGAAAATTCACTTTCCCTTGATATAAAGGATAATGTCAAAAATTTATGCGTTTTTTTCGATATTTATGATAAATTAGATGTCCGTCCAGGCGATCTCAGGCCGACGGAACTGCGAAGCGCCATTGCAATCAGAGAGCTTACCAAGTCGCCCGACATACTGCTGTTTGAGCGGCCTGAAGATTTCATCACGCGTACAAAATTTGATCTTTTTGTTAAGCTCCTTAAAGAAATGTTAATAGCCGGACTTCCCGTTGTTTTTATTTCTTATGACGCAAATTTTATTAAAGAATTTTCCAACAGACAGATACTTATTTCAGGCGGAAACTTGACAGCGGTTAAAGATTCGGGAACAGGTGTTATAAAATAAATTAGCCATGGACTTAGATTTCAGCAAAAAAGAGAAAGCAGTTGGAACATTTATAATCTGCATCATAGT
Source organism: Desulfobacteraceae bacterium (assembly GCA_028571455.1). Taxonomy (GTDB): domain Bacteria; phylum Desulfobacterota; class Desulfobacteria; order Desulfobacterales; family ETH-SRB1; genus Desulfaltia. The sequence goes on from JAPVVG010000182.1 coordinate 16,031, forward strand.
TATACTGCTGACTACGGTGGTGATTATCGGCAGGGGCAAGGACTGGTTTAAAACATACATTATATACTATACTACTTTTGATGAAAGTTATAATCTTACGGAAAATGCTGCTGTAAAACTATTTAAAGCCAATATCGGAAAGGTAAAAAAAATTATACTTGTTGAAAACAGGGTTAAGGTTAAGCTGGCCATTTTAGAGGAATATTCTTCCAGGATAAGAAGCGATTCTGTTGCAATTGTGGAAAGCCCGACATTTATCGGGTCTGAATATATTTCCATTAAACCAGGAAGCGCGGACAGCCCTCTGATACCTGAGGGTGGAGAAATCAACTCCACGGCAAAAAAATTGATATCAGACCTCCTTGCAGAGTTTCAGGTCGAAGAAACAGCTAAAAAGGTTATCAGGATGGTTCAGGATATCTCAGAAATAACGCAAATAATGCGGGATCCCGATGGCCCTTTTTTTACAACCATCGACAATTTAAACAAAACCATTTCTCATCTTGAAGCTATTACCGGTGATATACAGGCCGGCAAGGGAACTGTCGGAAGCATGCTAAAATCCAGGGAGGTCTTGCAAATCATACTTGATAATCTTGACAAAGTAACTCAGATTTTGGAAAGCATTGACGAGGCATCTTCAAAAACACCTGAAATAACAAATAAGGTTCAGGATAATCTTGCAACAATAAAGAAGGTTGGAGAGGAAGTATTGGATAGCATTTCAAGCATTAAAAGGATTTTAAAAGAGGTGGAAGAAGGGAGCCATGATATACCGGAGGTTACACGGTCTACAAAGAGAGGAATTAACGAAATCAGAGATGGGGTAGAAAACATAGACAAGGTCGTTGAGTCGCTTCAGAAAAATTTTTTGATAAGACCAAATCTTCCGCCCGAACCAAAAGGCAAAAATGTTGACGCTGGATTGCGGCAATAATACAACTTTTATTGAAAGGAGCATGCCCATGAACAACAAGCAACACATCTTAAAATTATCAATAGGTCTAATAGTAGTTGCAATGCTTGCATGGTTTGGTTGCGCCGCAAAGACCAGTGTAAGCCGGATCAAACCTGCCGAAGTTTCTCTGGGCGGCATCCGAACACTTGCCTTGCTTAAGTTTGAAGGCAGGTTCGGCGAAACTGTGCGCAGCGATTTCTACAGCAAATTAAGCGAGGTGCCGCACTTCAATCTTATCGACATCTCAAAGACAAATGCCCTGGATCGGGTTATCTATGACCAGGTAGATGATCCAAGGTTTTTCCCCGACCTTGAAGATCTTCATGCAGATGGAGTAATTACCGGGCGGGTAACCGCCAACATTAATGATATGCGTGGTTTTGATCAGGTCCAGATGCAGGAAGGCACAGGCCGGTATAAAAAAGAGAAAAACATTTTTGGGAAATGGGTGGACGTGGAAATCAAAAAAACTGTGCTCAGGCCGGTGCCCTATATCATACGCCAGGCTTCTCTAACCACCGATTTCAAAGTATTTAACCTGAAAACAAAACAGATTATAGCGACCGGCAAGGTCACGGAAAATTACAATCAAAAGTTTGGCGGCGACAAGGAATATGCTCTTTCCTTTTTAGGAGGGATGAAGTTAAGCCAGTTGCCGGCGGGAAATCAAACCTTAAATGAGCTATCGGCCAATGTTGCGTCTCAGCTTGTCGCAAAAATTTCTCCGACCGAGGTTATTGAAACCATAGAATTTTATGACGGAGGAAAATTCGGCTATGGTGGTCATGATATGATAAAACGCGGCATAGAATTCGCCAGGCGTGGATTATGGGATGAGGCAAAAGCGATCTGGCAGGATGTAATCAAGGCTGAACCGAACAACTCGGCAGCCTATTATAATTTAGGTGTGGCCCATGAATTTATTGGCGACCTCGAAAATCTTAAAATCGCAAGAACAATGTATAAAAAGGCGGTCAGATACGGGGATAATAAGCTTTACATGGATGCTCTGGCAAGAATCCAGTCTGCAATCAGAGATTGCCAGAAATATGAACAACAAAAAAAGCTGCTGAAGCAAACTCCGATTAAAAAAAGAGAGGAAGAAAAAGGAGTGCGGATATATTAATATATAAAGGTTCAGGGTTCAGGGTTATATCTTACGAAACTTTGGTGTAGCGAACCGCATTATATTTAAGGAGGTATCATGGCTTTGAAAAACAAAAAAATTATGATGGCATGTCTTGTTTTGGGGATTGTATTACTTTTTGTATCAACCGGTTACAGCAAAATGGTGACGGTTGTAGGGCAGGGTATGGATCGTAAAAGCGCTATTGCTGATGCCCAGCGGGCTGCGGTCGAACAGGGCATAGGGGCTCTCATCGATTCCAAAACCAGGGTTGCGAACTTTGAGGTATTGCAGGATAGGATTTATTCGAGAGCAAGCGGTTATGTGACCAATTATAATATATTGTCTGAAGGAAGAAGTCCGGACGGCTCAATATACACCGTAACCATGCGGGCTGACGTACAAACCGCTTCGATTAAAAATGATTTAAAGGCGATCGGGATTCTAATGGCACAGATCGGCAACCCCCGCTTTATGGCGATTTATATTCCCGAAACCAGAAGTTCGATGCACAGGGATTCCAGGGTGGTCAGGGCCGCGGAGCAGGCAATTAACGGAGTCTTTGCCAGAAAAGGCTTTATAGTTCTGGACAAAATGTTCGTTAATGATGTTTACAGCGAGATAGAGCAAGCAGGCCGGATTGATGTGGATATGGATGACCTTTCTGCACTTGCTTTAAAATATAAGGCAGACCTGCTTCTTGTATATGATGTGCACGCGGCGAAAAAGGTCGGCGGGGCAAGCAGGTATTTTGGTGGCGTCATTGTTGAAATAGCATTGCGCGCCGTTGCTCCTGCCACTGCTGATCTTATAGCTCAAAAATCGGGCGATCTGTATGTAAAAACCATGAAAGCAACAGGGAACTATTATGAAAATATGCAGGCTGCAAAGGCTGCGGATAAATTGGGGAAAGCGATTGCCGATGCTTTAATTGAAGATACACTGGCTTATTTTGAGCGTGCTGTTCACGCTGGAACCCGTTTTGATTTATGGTTTAGAAACTTTTCAGAGCAAGAGACTTATATAATCGTTGATGTAATTGAGCGAATGACCGCTTTTAAGGACAAGCATGTTAGAAATGAATCGCCTGGAAATTTTCAGCTCGATGTGAACTACCAGGGAAGAAAATTCGATTTTAAGCGGGAACTTTACAAGGGCTTGAAAGCCCAGGGCATCCTGTTTGACACCCAGCAGGCCAAGGGAAATCGTTTTCTGCTTTTCAGAAAAGGAACCGACAATCCATTTGGCGCTATTTATATTAATTAACTGTAACTATTCAGGTTGGTTAGGCTGTAGGCTAAAGGCTGTTAGTTTTTCATGCATGATTCTTTCCTACAGCCTAAATGCCTATAGCCTGGTAAGTGCATACGGACTTGTTGAGCAATTATTTATTGATTGTGATGTGGCGCTACCTTCAGGAAAGATTTGACGCTTCGAACTCCTCCCACACTTTTAGCGTGAGCAATAGTCTTCTCTATCTCCTTGTTTGATCCGACAAGACCCACAAATACCACGTTGCATTGAACAACTGTTAAGTCGACATTGGTTGACCAGATATCCCCATCCTTGATAAGTTTGGCTTTAACCTTTGCTTTAATGGCAAGATTATCCGTGGTGCCACATGGATCCCCTTTTTTCTTTTTGAGAAGATAGGTTGTTACATCTTTTACCCCTTCAACATCTCCGGCGATTTCAACAGCCCTGTTTTTTTGTTTTTCCGCATCATACTCACCGATTAAATAAACATGGCCATAATAGCAGGCTATATCAATATCAAAAGTCTTTACAGTATCATCTTGAATAAATGCGTCTAAAATTATAGCCTTAATTTTTGTGTCGCCGGCCACTGTGCGTACATTGCGTTCATCCACGGCAGCGCTATAAAGGGTAGTACATCCATAACCCATTACCAGAAGCGCAAGACATAATATTGCTGCAAAATAATTTTTCATATATTTTTCTCCATGATTATAATAAGATAATAAATTTAATAATTATATAACGGATAACAAGCAAAATATCAAGTCCGCTCTGCACTGTAATTTCTGCCTGAAATTATAATGCTTTTTCACAGCCTTTAATTAACCCTACAGCGATACTTGGCGTGATTTACTGGGCATATTAACTCTTCTCCTTCTGTGCGAAAGATATGCCGAATGATCCTTTGTCTGGATACATAAAACCAGTTCACGCTGGTGAAATAAGTTAGCGCTTATGCCCACCGCCCCATACTATAAGTGTAAGTGACAGTAAGAATCTTGATTCGCTCTTGAAACCATATTTTCCAGGTTTTTTAAAAACCCCTTATTTTTTTCTCAGACAGTGTCAGGGTCCCTTTAGCGACAGGATTAGTTCCCACAAATGCATCGACCTTGAAAAGGAATAAACTTCCGTATCCCTTCTTGATGGTTGCCTCCAGACGGAGAGTATCTCCCGGTTTGGCGGGGGTAAAGAATTTAATATCTACATTGGCAAGAAAAAGATTCATCTTTTCTTTTCCCATGGATATATTTTCTTTTTCACGTGTAAGCCCGATAAGAAGTCCACTTGTTTGCGCCAGTGCCTCTGAAACAAGAACTCCCGGCATTATTGGCTGTCCTGGAAAATGGCCGGCAAAAAAGGATTCATCAGGCAAGAGATCTTTTTCGGCAATGATTTTTTCTCCCGCTTTAAAATTAATAACCCTGTCTACAAACAGAAAGGGTCTTCTGTGCGGAAGTATTTCTTCAATAACGGGAATGTCGTAGATGTAATTATTGGTCATGTCAACTTATCTATTACCTCTGACAGCTTCTCATTATTCGTTGTATTCATAATTTCAATGTTTCTGTCTATCCACCTGACCGTCCTGAAGAGTGTGGCGCCGGGTCCGACTTCAACAAATAATTTGTTGTTCATGCTTAGTTTTTTAATCAAATCAACCCACAAGACGGGGCGACTCAACTGGGCAGCCATTATGTTTTTTAACTCTCTTTCGTCGGGCAGGGCCTCCAGAGATAAGTAAGATATAAGAGGTAGTTGATGATCATTCAAGTGGACAGTTCCGAGTTCTCTTAAAAAGCGTGCACCACTCTTTACCATAAATTTAGAATGATAGGCAGTAGCAACAGATATATTGTAGGCGTCCAGAGCCCCTTCGCTGAGAGAGATTTCCATTGCTTTCGTAACGGAGGAACCGATACCGGAAATGACGATCTGACGTGGTGTGTTAATGATGGCAACTTCAACCTCCCCTGCCTGCAGGCAGATATGTTTCACTTCTTCGAGGGAAAGACCGAAGATAACTGCCATACTCCCTTCTATTTCTTGGCCTTCACCAAGAAGGATTTCACCTGCCCGTTTCACGATATGAAGGCCACCCGCAAAATCAAAACAACCTGCTGCATAGGCAGCAGAGTAAAAACCGGAACTGTAACCCGAAACCACATCGGGAAGAATATTTTGTGTCGTTAGTATGTCAGTCAGAGCACAACTGACCGTGTAAACTGCAAGTTGGGCATTCAGGTCACGATTCAGTTCTTCTTCTGGACCTTCAAAGCAGAGTCGGCTTAAGGAAAAACCGAGAAGACGGTCGGCATGGTCAAATATTTCCCGGGCTTCAGGATAGGTCTGATATAGATCAAACCCCATTCCTACATGCTGCGATCCCTGTCCAGGGTATAAAAAAATTGGGCTATGTTCAATTTTTTCCCTCATTGTTGATTTTTGCTTCTATTTCATTTTTTCCGATATTTTTTTTATCTTTTTTTCAACTTTTGTTTTAAATTCATCATCATTTTTTATTGTTATAGCTTTTTCATAGGCATCCTTTGCTTTAGAATAAGATTCATTATAGCAGTCAGAATCCTCTCCACCTCTTTTATCCTTTTCTGCTGTTGCACAATACGTGTCTCCCAAAACAATAAGATAATCAGCATTATTTGGTGCATAATATAAGGCTTTCTTAATCGTTTTTCTTGCTCTATTTATTCTGTTATTGATTAAGAGACTTTTGGCCACGATATAGTAAAGCTCGGGTTTGGGCCCGAACATTTTGTGAAGCCTTTTACCTGTTATATAGGGTTGCTTGATAAGCGTCTTATATGAGCTATCCCCCTTTTCTTTCAGGATGGCACATTTTTCTACTTGAGCTTTGGCTAACAAAACATTTAATTCAACATTTGTGGGATTATTATAACAAGGACCTGACAAAAGCGTGATTACGTCATCGTATCTTTTTTTCTTAAACAACATCTCTGCCTGTTTATATACATCCGGCTGATTAGACGAAGAAGAATTAGCAGCAATCAATATTGGCACTTCGTCTTTCGATAATTGAATGCCATCCGAATTCTTTACCCACGATAACGCATCATTAAATGGAACAAAAAGTGTTAAAACTAAAAAGAAACAACTAAAAATGTGAACAAGTTTTTTCATTGCTGTTCTCCTTTCTTAAAAGGTTTCTTGATTGTTTTCATTTTATTCAGCAGCATTTATTTTAAAGATTCCCGCCGGCAGGGGCTTATTAATCGAAGTAAATTCAAAATGTATAGAAGTATAATCACCTTCCTTTTCCTTAAAACAAATTATTTCCGGGAGCCACTGCGTTGGCCTCACTTCTATTTCGATCATATCGATTCGGTTTGCAATCTCCTTCAGCTTTGGCGTAAATCTCAGATGATAGGCATCTGAATCAGTCTTTGAGACAAGTTGGATTGAGTATAGTTTCCGAAATTCTTCAATGGACTGGCCGATACCGAGATATTTTTTAAGGAAATTATTTCCGAGATATTTTTCTTTTGTTTTTGATATATCAGGGTAATAGATAAGAAGCAATCCACTTTTTATAAGCACCATTACAGATGATGGGCTGGTAACTTCAAAGAGCATTTTGCCTTCTGAATCAAAATAGATT
>JAPVVG010000183.1 GCA_028571455.1 Desulfobacteraceae bacterium
AGTGTTTATCGACAGGATTAACAGGATTTTTTGGATTCTTTATTTTTCTCAGTCTCCAGACGAGACTGAGAAAGTACAATCCCGCCCAAAGGCGGGAAAAGGGAACCTGGCTTCCAACCTTTGCCATCTTTAAGCTAAACTCTTGCCGATATTAGTCAAATTAGTTCCCTCAAAGAGGGTTGACACTTTTTGCCTTTCTTCAGGAAAGGCAAAAAATATCCTGAATATCCTGAATATCCTGTCTGATTTATAGTTTTTTATTAACGCCTGAAACGGCAGTGCCTTTTCAATTCTCACCGGTATAACCGGTGGATTAATTACGATTTAAAATTTAAAATTAATAATTCTCTATGCGTTTCCGACAGTATGATGCTTTAAAAAAAAGTTTATCTGTTCCTCCTGTTCTTTTGTGAGCTGATCAAACTTCAACCCGCATCGCCTGTTCGCTAAATTATGCATGACCGTTAATTGATCGTCTTGGTCAGCATCATAAACCAGACTGCAGGGTATATTGGAAAGATGAAAAGAATTGTTTGAATCAAATATATCTATTATGTGGGAGTTTTCTGATACAGGACTATCTTTTGCAGACTGTAGATAATTGAAACCAAGGCCGCCCTTGCTTATATCATTTATCTTACCGATTTTATTAAACTCTGGCCTGAAGACAACAAAAGCCGAACCTTGCGGCTCAAATCTTTCATGCTGACGCTGTTCATGGTGTATTGGCACTCTGTTCTCCTTGCCAAGAAATTTTATTTTTTGTGAATTTCAGGTGACAATAAAACAAACATAGCTTAAATGTAAAGGGGTATTTTCATGGGTATAAAATGGGTATATTTACTCACCTCTATTGCTAAAAAAAAGAGCGGAGATAGACGCCAAGATTGAGGCTGGAATTATTGAGATCCAGCTTTTTTCGGATATTCTTGCGATGTGATTTCACCGTTTCCGGCGAAATATACATATGTTCAGCAATTTCACCGGTTTTCAACCCGTTTTTTATCAGAAGTGCGACTCGAAGTTCAGTAGAGGTCAGTATTGTGGTAAGTTTCTGTTTAGCTACCGGTCTTGAAGTCAGATCAGACACCAGATCCATGAGCAGCTTGAGATCGCGATTATCAGAACCGGAAAATTTTTTATTTTGTTGAAGTTTATTTATTATCGGCAAAATGGAAGCCCTGATTTTATTTTCGATTATCACTTCGGTATCTTCTCGTGTTCTTTCTATGTTTCTCGCTAATGTGGACAATGCCTTGTTAGTCTCCATTAACTGTCTGTTTGCATCTTGCAGTTTAATCTTCTCATCCCTGTACGCGAATTCAGCTTTCTGTGTTTCAAGAGCGCGTTTTATGGAATGAACTATCAATTTGTGGTCGAGCGGTTTTTCAAAAAAATCAAAGGCGCCGAGTCTCAGGGTTCTTATGATTGATTCCTTATCGCCAAACCCGGAGATCATAATAACCTTTGTGTCAGGGCTAACCTTAACTATTTCCGAAAGCAAGTCCATCCCGGACTTTTCCGGCATATTGATGTCGAGCATGACCACGTTATAAAAACAGCTCTTTATGAGGTCAAGTACCTGCAAGGGGTTTGAGGTGCTTTTAACTCTGATCCCAAGGGGGGAAATTATTTGTTGCAGGATATCACAAATCTCGGGGTCATCATCCACGATCAACACAAGAGCATCTTGTTCTATCATCATGGTATTATCCCAATTTCCAATTTCAAGTTTCAAGCCGTGAACGGCTACAATAAGTTAAATCCTGAATATCCTGTTAATCCTGTCAAAAATAATATTTAACAGCGCTAATATACAGCGGGACGCCCATCATTTTATGCGTTTCTCATTTTATTTTTGGTCTTTTACGGAGATCGCAGACATATATTTTTTTCTGGTTTATTAAATTCTTTTCTTCGGACATATCATCAAAAATGAACCGCAAACCTGTTATCTGATCCAGTCCGTATTGATGCGATTGATATACCTTATCAACGGCTTGCCGATTTCAACTCATGTTCGATGCGCTCAGCCAAAAACATTTTCATTAGCGATTGATATGGGATGTCACGTTTATTGGCCAACGCCTTGAGTTCTTCAAGCATCAATTCAGGTAAGCGCAAGGAGATTTTTTTGAGGGAAGGCTTGAGGTTCGGAAGAACAGTTCTCCTGGCTTTTTCCCAATCAATATATTCGGTTGAATCGGCAGTCGCCCAAAAATCACGTTCTTTATCCTCAGATTTGAATTTTGGGATTATTTTTTTCATAAGCTTTCATAAACCTTTCTTTCTTTTTGATTCATATCTCTGGCAGAGATCACTCGGATTAGGCGATTTCGAATCGTAAACACCACAAACAAATGCCTTCCACCATCAGTATGGCCTAAAGCGTAATACCGATACTCTTGTTTGGAGTGTTTTAAATCCTTCCCGCTCACAAGAGGATGCTTGAAAAAGATTTGTTCACATTCTGAGGCAGTTACGCCATGTTTTTCCCAGTTCTTGAGAAAATTGTCTTCATCCCATTCAAAACCTGAACATTCATCAAGAATATTGATCTCATCCATGGAGTGTGTATATCCGAGATATATACATTGTGTCAAGGATTTTATGCGACCACAAGTCAGCAACGTCTCAATAAAATATTATCATCGTAAGAAATAATAATTGAGGGGTTGGGGCTTAAGGAACGTATTAAACTTATTTACCGGTTAGCGAATATTTTTTAGCCTTTGCCATCTGCTTCGGCGCTTCTTGATTCCCGCTTCTGCTGGAATGACGGTCATCTTTGCGACATTATATAGATGACAGGGCACTAAAAAACATCCCCCTTGTGCAGCCGTTTTAGGGAATCCTTTAGGGGCAGAACGTCTATGCCGTCAAAATGATATGCTCTTTTGCCCGTGTAAATACCAATTATCCTGTCTACAAGGCAGAGAACGGTTTAATGGGCTGCACTATTTTTTAATATTTTTCTCAGGCTTGATGTATACATAATACCGCATTGCATGCTCTTAAAATAAAAAAGCTCGGTCAGAATTTGACCGAGCTTGATTTTTTTGGCTCCCCAGCACGGACTCGAACCGCGGACTTAGTGGTTAACAGCCACTCGCTCTGCCAACTGAGCTACTGGGGATTAATAATAATCAATAACCCGAAACCCATGGTTAATCCGCTCCGCCAAAGTACTCTGGCGGACTTTCGGCGGACTCTGCCAACTGAGCTACTGGGGATTAAAAAGAATTTTAATTATTAAAGAGTCAAATTAAAGTCAAGAAAAAACGTCTTTAAAAAATTTGCGATTCAAGCCTCTTTATCTTTAATGACAGCTCGTCAAGCTGGCCTTTGCTGGCTTTGGAAGGCGCGTTTGTTAAAAGGCATGCCGCTTTTTGCGTCTTTGGAAACGGTATAACATCCCGGATAGAGGGTTGCCCGCATAGAATCATAACCAGCCTGTCAAAACCAAAAGCAATGCCTCCATGTGGCGGCGCGCCGGTATCGAGGGCTGAAAGCAAAAATCCGAATTTTTCCTCATAGGTTTTTCGATCCATGCCCAGGGCTTCAAATACCTTCTCCTGCATATCCCTTTGATGAAGACGGATGCTTCCCCCTCCGATCTCACAGCCGTTTAAAACAAGATCGTAGGCGCGTGATTTAACGGCAAGAGGGTCTGTGCTCAGCAATTCAAAATCTTCTTCAAATGGCGCTGTAAATGGATGGTGCAGAGCCTGGTACCTTTTTTCTGTTTCATCATATTCCAGCAGAGGGAAGTGGGTAACCCACATAAACTTGAATTCCTTTTCATTTGTCAGGCCAAGCCTCTTCCCCAGATGGTTTCGTAACTGCCCAAGGGCTTCATTTGTTATCTGCGGGTTATCAGCAACAAAAAAGACCAGGTCGCCGGGCTCCATTGCCAGACGCTGAGACAGCTTTTCTTTTTCTTTGTCAGTAAAAAATTTTGCTATCGGAGACTGCCACTTATCTTCCCTGATCTTTATCCAGGCCAGTCCTTTAGCCCTATAGACCGCGACAAACACAACAAGATCGTCGATCTCCTTTCGTGAAAAATCGACGCAACCCTTTGCATTCAAGGCTTTGACTATTCCTCCCTTTTCCACAACGCTTGAAAAGACTTTAAAGCCTGAACCTTTTACAATATCAGAGATATCTTTTAGCTCGAGATCGAACCTGGTATCCGGTTTATCGAGACCGAAACGGGAAACCGCATCTGCAAATGTAATGCGGGGAAAGGGAATTTCGATCTCCATTTCAAGGATATCTTGAAAAAGCTTCTTTATCATACCTTCAGAAATGCCCATAATATCATCTTCACCCACAAAGGACATCTCAAAATCTATCTGCGTGAATTCAGGCTGACGGTCGGCCCTGAGATCCTCATCCCTGAAGCACCGGACAACTTGATAATAACGGTCAAACCCCGATATCATCAAAAGCTGCTTAAATATCTGAGGTGATTGAGGCAGGGCATAAAACTGCCCGGGATTTACCCTGCTGGGGACAAGATAATCCCTTGCCCCTTCTGGTGTGCTACGCGTTAAAAAAGGGGTTTCAATTTCAAGGAAACCGTTTGCATTCAAATACCGGCGCACCGACGCGGAAGCCCTGTGTCTTAAAATAATATTTTTTTGCAACTGAGGACGTCGCAGGTCAAGGTGACGGTATTTCAGACGGATACTTTCCGAAACATCAACCTGTTCCTCGATTAAAAAGGGAGGTGTTTTGGCTGTGTTTAATATTTTCAGCTCAACAACCGCAATTTCAACTTCGCCGGTCCGTAAACCCGGATTGACCATTCCTTCGGGTCTTCCCTCAACAACTCCACGCACACCAATGACATATTCACTCCTGAGAGCATGAGCCTTTTCATGCACCTTTTTATCCCTTGCAGGATTAAAGACAACCTGGGTAATGCCTTCCCTGTCCCGCAAATCTATAAAAATAACCCCTCCATGATCTCTCCTGTGCTGCACCCATCCCATAAGCACAACTTCCTTGCCAATCTGTTTGGCATTAAGTTCACCGCAGTTATGGGTGCTTCTCATTTCTCCAAGCAAATCCGTCAATTACTTAACTCCTTTCAAAACCATTCAGGTTGTTTAGGCTGTAGGCTGTTAAGCTGTTAGTTATAAGCTGAAAGCCTAAATGCCTGAGCAGGTACCAATATTGTTCCAGTTTGGGTTCGAAATTTTGAGCTACAATTTTTCTTTTACCGTTTCTATAATATTGTCTATGGAAATCATAACCTGTTCTTTGGTTGTCATATTCCGCAAAATAACCGCTTTTTCTTCAAGCTCTTTTTCCCCGACAATCAGCACATGTTTTGCGCCAAGCCTGTCCGCCCGCTTCATCTGGCTTTTTAAGCTTTTACCAGCAAAGTCAAGCTCGGCATTTAGCCCTTCAAGACCAAAAGCGCAGGCCCAGTCAAAGGCCATCTTTATGCTCTTTTCACCCAGGGCTGCTATAAATATGTCTGGATTTTGCGCGAAATCTTTAGCTTTAAGATCGGTTATCTCAATAAACCTGTCTAAGCCTATTGCAAAGCCCACTGCCGGCTGATCAGGTCCGCCAAGGGCCTTGACAAGGCTATCATACCTGCCGCCTCCTGCAACGGCATTTTGCGCGCCTAACGATCCTGTCTGTATCTCGAAGGTTGTTCGGGTATAATAGTCAAGCCCTCTTACCAGACGCTTGTCAACTTCAAACGAAACATTAAATCTTCCAAGGATATCCTTTACAGCCTCGAAATGCCTGCTGCATTCAGGGCATAGATAGTCGAGTATGCAAGGCGCATCCGCCATAGCTAAGCAACATGAGGGGACCTTGCAATCAAGCACTCTTAAAGGATTCCGTTTGCTTCTTCTTCTGCAATCCGAGCAGAGATTTTCTAATGCCGCAGATAAAAACACGGAAAGAGCCTCTTTGAATTTGGGACGGCATATTCTGCAGCCTAATGAATTTATATGCGTTTTGACTTCAGTTGCCGACAGCCTTTTAAAAAGGGTCGCAAGGAGGAAGATAAGCTGGGCATCAATAAAGGGTGAATCAATCCCGAATACCTCGGCATTAATCTGGTAAAACTGCCTGTACCTTCCTTTTTGAGGTCTTTCCCTGCGAAACATCGGGCCAATGGTATAAAATTTTTGAACCGGATCTTTTGCATATAGTTTGTGCTGGATATATGAACGCACAACAGATGCGGTTGCCTCCGGCCTGAGGGTAATAAGATCCCCTTTTCTATCGGGAAAGGTATACATCTCCTTTTCCACAATATCTGTATCCTCTCCGATACTTCTTGCAAAAAGCTCGGCATGTTCCAGAATCGGAATACGTATCTCCTTAAAGCCAAAGCTCTCTAAAAGTGAACGTGCCGTCTTTTCTATATGCTGCCAGAGTTCGACCTCTCCCGGCAGAATGTCTTTAAAACCTCTGATTAACTGTATCATGTTTCAGAGCTGATCCTTTTATGATGAACTCGTAAAAAGTCATTTTGCGAGCGACATTGAGCAATTTTGGAGAAAGATTCAGGTCGAGCCTGGCGTTAAAAATTGCAAGCTGTTTGAGGGCGTTAGCCCGAGTTCTTGCAATTTAGCCAGGTGAAAGCTGAATCCCAAAATTGGTCACAGAGAGAGCAAAATTAGACTTTTTACGAGTTCATCTTTTATTATGTAATCTTTTATTTTTATCTCAGTAATAGTTGCTTAGTCAATATCAATGTTTTATTAAGAATTAGTTAACGGTTTTCCTTGACAAAAGGGCATTTCAAATTATTAACTTTTTAATATTTTGATGGTAAAAACGTATTCCTGCAAGGGGTAAAAATCATGCAATCTCAAGTTACGCTTATAACTCTTTATAAAATGAAGAAAAAAGGGGAGAAAATCGTTGCTCTAACAGCCTATGACTACCCGTTTGGAAAAATTGTTGACGAATCCGGAATACATATGATCCTTGTGGGGGATTCGCTGGGCATGGTAGTCCAGGGAGAATCGAGCACCCTGCCTGTTACAATGGACCAAATGATATATCATACCAGGATTGTGTCCAAAGCCGCAAAATTTGCTATTATCGTTGGCGATATGCCCTTTATGTCTTACCAGGCAAGCATTAAACAGGCGGTTGTAAATGCAGGACGCTTTCTTAAAGAAGCCGGCGCTGCTGCTGTAAAGCTGGAAGGAGGAGCAGGGGTCAGTGAGACAATCCAGGCAATTTCAGGCGCTGGAATTCCTGTGCAGGCCCATATCGGCCTTACTCCGCAATCTGTTCACAAGATGGGAGGCTACAAGGTCCAACGCAACGAAGAACAGCTCATGGCTGATGCTCTTGAAGTTGAATCGGCCGGCGCTTTTTCAGTTGTTTTAGAAGGCATTCCATCGACTATTTCCAAAAAAATCACCAAAGCCTTAACCATTCCGACAATAGGAATCGGAGCAGGCCCTCATTGTGATGGGCAGATACTTGTTCTATACGACCTTCTGGGATTAAACCAAGGGCATATCCCAAAATTTGTCAAGCAATATGCCACAATAGGCGATGCCTCCAGAAATGCAATAAAACAATACATAGAAGAGGTTCAGGCAGGTAAATTTCCTGCCAAAAAACATTGCTATTAGTATTTATGGTAACTATCGGTTTTGTAAGTACTTTTTTTGAACCGCAGAATATCGAACAAGGAATATCGAATGTCGAAATGACCCCTTCGTAATTCTGTCACGCCTGTGGCGTGATTCGATATTCGACCTGCCCGCCAATGCAATTTTGTGCGAATTGCTTTGACCACCCCAAGCTGTAATATTGGAGCAAACAAATAACGTTATATATGAAAGGCGATGGCAGGCGGGTATTCAATGCTTTGGGGCGATTACAAGAATCCCTGGAAATACCCACGGTGTTAAGCGTGTATAAAGACCAGCCGCCGTAGCATAGTTATTTTGGGTTGAACGTAGCGCCCTTCGGGCGGGCTTAAAAGATGAACGTCGAACATCGAACATTCAACGTCGAATTTTGAATAAGGAATTCTACTAATTTATAAACTAGCGGAGCGAAGCGATTTCATCATTCGATGTTCGATGTTCGATGTTCAAAAGAATTTTTACTCTGCCGCTCCCACTTGGCAACTTATTGATAAAATTGATCAAAAAATGGAAATTCCTATACTATTAAATTATGAAACATTCTTTTGCCATAGTCGGTTGCGGTAAGCTCGGCACGGCGCTCGGGAAATTTCTAACAGAAGCCGGTTACAATATAGCCGGTCTTGCAAGTAAAAGCCTGTCCTCCGCCAAAAGGGCTGCGGATATTATTAAAACAAACAATATCAGCGATGTTCCCTGGGAAATAACAAAAAAAGCAGATATCGTTTTTTTAACAACGCCTGATAATGCTATAGCCGATACATGCAATAACATCTCCATCCATCATGGCTTCCATAAAAACGCCGTGGTATTGCACTGCAGCGGAGCGCTTCCATCGACTATTTTATCATCTGCAAAAAAATGCAACGCGTTTATCGGCTCAATGCATCCTCTCCAGAGTTTTGCTTCAATAGTACCTGCCGATAATCCCTTTAAAGACATAATAATATCGGTTGAAGGCGAAAAAGATGCGGTAAATAAGGCAAGAAAGATCGCCACAGACCTTGGAGCCGAGTGCTTGATGATAAAAACAGAGGCAAAGACCCTTTATCATGCTTCGGCTGTAGTTGCATCAAATTATCTTGTAACCCTGCTTGATCTTTCTTTCAGACTGATTAAGGCGGCCGGAATAAGCGACAGGGATGCATTTAAGGCATTAAAACCGCTGATACAAGGAACCCTTTCCAATATTGAAAAGGCCGGAATTGTAAATGGGCTGACCGGCCCTATTGTCAGGGGTGATATTGAAACCGTGAAAAGGCATTTAGAAGAGATAGGTTCAAAGACGCCCCACCTTCTAAACCTTTACAAAACTCTGGGTTTTCATACAATAGATATTGCAATGGCCGGGGGCGGTCTTTCAAAATCATCAGCTCAAAAGCTGAAAAAGATTTTCATCGACTGATTCCTGATGAACTCGTAAAGTAACAGCTCAGCCACAAAGCCGCTAAGATTACCACCGTCCTGTGTGATGTAAAAGATATCGCCCGCTTCCAGTGAGGGGATATACATGCACCAATAACGGGCAACATTCACAACTGTTCACGCTTACAAGAACTCGAAGGCTCATGTTTTGACTCTTGACAGATCGGTATTTAGCAAATTTGCCAATTCTGGCATTTTTGCTAAATGGTTGGATATTGTTCTTTGGAGCGCGTCGAATCTCATTGCAATCCGCTCTTGCGAGATGCCGAGGCGGTTCATGCGAAATATCTTGAGATCCAGTTCCATCTGGGTTGCTGCTCTGAGATCGGCTATATACGCGTCAACTGCCTGCCTTGAACGACCGATTGCCTGCCCGATCTCAAAAGATGTCAAATGGGAATTGTTTTCATATGCCCGACGGGCCGTCGTTCTGGCTTCATCCTCAGTTAACTGGAGAGGGCCTATCGCTTTTTTAGCCGCATAGAGGAGGGGATCCAAACCATCCAGCGTTATAATGTGGACCGGTATTTTGGTTGCGCCGATCTCCTTGTATGCATGCCAACGGTGGGCGCCATCAAGAATGCGGTATTTTTCAATATAATCCGGATGAATCTGTACCTCGATGGGATCGATCTCAAAACCATCGCGCATGTTTTCGGCAAACATGGAGACGCGCTTTGGAGAAACCACTTCCCGTGGGTATATGTCCTCATCCAGGATTATTTGTGTAATGGGAACTGTGCAGGCTGTTTTTGCCATGATGCCACTTTCTGCAATAATCAGGTTTGACATGTTTTTTCAATGTATCTGCTTAAACAGATGTCAGCTAATGCGCTAATCAAGACGCGACAC
>JAPVVG010000184.1 GCA_028571455.1 Desulfobacteraceae bacterium
GCTCCGATGCCCGGTATGATAATAAGCTATGAAAAAGGGATAGGAGATGCTGTAAAGAAAGGAGAAACAATTGTTATCCTGGAGGCCATGAAAATGGAGAATGCCCTTCCGTCTCCGGCAAGCGGCACAATCAAATCTATTAATTTCAGCGCCGGCGATTCTGTTGCAAAGGGTGATGTGCTTTGTATTATTGAGTAAGGGGGGCAAAAAATTAAAGTAACCGTTCAAAGGTTCAGGGTTCAGGGGTTTTAGTAAAATGCGAATGTCGAATGTCGAATGTCGAATTATGAAGTTTAATAAGGTCTTGCATTACTTCGAAATTCTGCGGTTCCTTGTTCTGCGGTTCAAAACAAAATGCGCTTAAGTCAACAACATTGGTGGTTCAGGGTTCAGGGTTGCTCGTTGCTGGTTCTTTGACTTCCCTGCCACGGCGTAGCCGAAGGCGAAGACGGGTGATTTTTGACCTCAGATCTCTGATTTCTGACCTCTGTGGTAAATATTTACCAAAAGATGGGGTGATGATAATGAATGTTAGAAAAGCGATTTTTGCAGGAAGCTGGTATCCTGACAGCGCCGGGGAGTGTGAAAAGGAGATTAACCATTTTCTTAAAGAAATAAAGGTTAAGGATTCTTTAAAAGGGAAAGCGATTGGGGGAGTTGTGCCCCATGCAGGGTGGTACTTTTCAGGCAGTATTGCCTGCAATGTAATCAATTGCCTCAAAGATGAAAAGCCAACAGACGTTGTGATTATTTTTGGTATGCATCTTCATCCTGATTCTCCATGTTATATTATGAAAGAAGGTGCATGGGAAACTCCGTTCGGCGAAATCGAAATCGAAAAGAATATTGCGCAAGAGCTGGCCGAAAAATATAGCTTTGAGATAGAAACTCCAGAAAATTTTATGCAGGACAATACAATAGAACTCCAGCTTCCGTTTATTAAATACTTTTTTGAAGATGTGAAAATCGTTCCAATTGGCGTTCCTCCTGATACAAGCTCTCTTGAAATAGGAAAAGCAGCAGCGGAGATCGCAGCAAAAATGAGTCTTCGCGTAAAGGTTATCGGCTCTACTGACCTTACACATTATGGCACAAACTATGGGTTTATGCCAGAGGGAATCGGTCCTGCATCGCTTGATTGGGTGCGTAATGAAAATGATCGCAGGATTATCGATGTCATGCTTACAATGGATCCCGAGGCGGTTATAAGGGAAGCTATGGCGCACCAGAATGCCTGCTGTTCAGGCGCTGCCGCGACAGCTATAGCGGCCGCAAAACAGCTTGGGGCAAAACATGCAGAGTGCATTGCCTATGCTACCAGCTATGATAAGAGCCCCGGCGACAGCTTTGTCGGATATGCGGGGATAGTTTTTACAGATTCTTTTTGACGGAGTAAACTAATGCAGGGCATTTTTATGAGTGTAAAATTTCATCTATAAAAGCATCAACAAGTTTGCCTGCAACAGCCTCATGATCAATTATATACTTTCCAGATTCAATCCTTTCTCTTAGTGCAGATACCTTATCTTCTCTGACATCCGGTTCAGATGAAATTATTTCTTTTATTAGCTGAGCTTCTTTTGAAGCCCGGGAAAGATTAACAACAGCATCCTGCTCAGATCGATTTTCTCCCTCTACCTTTTGTTCATCAGAGAGCTGTTTTTTTGCTACCTGTTCGGTTACATCTTGTGTGGATTTTGGGATGTACTTGTTAATTTCATAGCTAATGATTTTGTCATCAATCTTCACGTCCGGATCCTCCAATTATTACATCATATTTTTATTTACTGTATCTTTAGTTATTTCTTCTAATTTATGCCTTAGAAATTTCGAATCTTCGATAGAAAGTGAATTTGTTGTCTCGCCATTTTCATCAATTACCTTGAATATTAGATCGGTGGGACTCTCTGTGGAAATAGTTAGTTGTGCTCCATATTCATCTTCAAGTTTTTGAAACACCTCTTTTTCAATATCCTCATGTGGACCGTATTGACCTATTTTTTCTATGACATTAGAAGCTACTTTATCAATAATGGCCTTTCTCTTAGCCCCGGCAGAAATGCTAATCATATCTGGTAAGCGAGTGTTCCCAGTATTTAGCATCTTCGAAAACCTGCTTTGGCGAAGCTGATTCCCATAAACTCTCAACACATTATTTACCTGATAAGCGGATATCACCATAATTTGACCTCAATTTTCCTATCGGCATTTATGCAAGAAAACTTTAGAAAAAAATAGGAAAATTTTTCAACTTTACCTGCCATAAAACTGACATTTTTTCCGGTCAGCATTTTTTTCCAAGTGCATCTAACTGATATAATTGGAAAAGTTGATATGGATCAAACCGGCATGTTTATTGCTGAATTTTAAGTAAAAGTTAAAGCTGATAGCTTCGTATAAAGTCTTCTAAACCCGCCAAGGCGGATGTTCCGAAGGCCGCCAGGTGTAAGTTTCAACCTGATGTTGGCGACCCGGCAATTACTGCATCAAAATCCTGAGCTTTTTGCCTACTTTCAAATATTATTTTTTCCTCATTTTAGCATAATAAACTGACCTTAATCCACAGATTACGCAGATTGCACAGAAGGTATCGGCACACTTATCTTTTCTGGCACATAAGTTGCTTAACTTAAAGTTAAAGTTAATTTTTAAGTTTACCGATAAGAATAACAATATCGTAACTACTCAGGTGGATAGGATGAGGTCTGAAAATTGAGCAGTTACCAATATCTTTGACCCCGGTTAAATATAAAATAAAATGCATTTAACAGGGCGAGCAGGATTTACCCCGGTACTGTCGTTCCTCTCTACCGGGCAGGCCCAAGTGAAATAGCCTTTCGGGATTGCACGGGGCAATCTGAAAGTTTTTTCTGGGCAGTATTTGTTAAAAAAACTTAATATTCAGTAAGTTGGGATGCCTCCTGGCATGTAACCCAGGAGGGCGGAGCCCGCCCGGAAGGTGTGAGGAATGGCCTTTGGCCTTGAGGTTGGAGGCATAGAGCAAAGCGCATGGCGCAAAGAGGGAATAAAATCCATCAAATCCTGTAAAGCTGTCTAAAAGTTATGCAAGAAAACAATCTCCTAACCATAAATCAGGTCAGTGACCTGCTCAAGCTACCAAAGCCTACCCTGCGTTTCTGGGAGAAAGAGCTTGATGGCATTTTCGTGCCATTTAGGACCAACGGGGGACAGAGGCGCTACACTGTTGAGAACATTGCCGTCATTGAAGAGATTAAAAAATTGAAAAGTAAAGGGATGAGTCTGCCCGAGATTAAGAGGAAACTTAGCAATAGCGACAAAGGAGACAATTCAAATTCAAATAGAATTGATTTTCTTGCAGCCAGGGTGGCAGAGGTTGTGAAGGCGGAAGTTAACAGGTTTTTTGAAAGGGAAACTTAAACCATGACTAATGTTGCAGTAGTTGGATCAGGGTACTGGGGGAAAAATTTAGTTCGTAATTTTGACGAACTGGGCGCGCTTCATACGATCTGTGATAAAAACGTCGCAACCCTCAAATCCTTTCGGGAAAGGTATCCGGGCAAGCAATTTCAAACCTCTTTTGAGACAGTACTGGAAAGCCCCGCAATAGACGCCGTAGTAATTGCCACTCCGGCAGAAACCCATTTTGAATTGGCCAAAAAGGCCTTGCTTGCAGGCAAACATACGTTTGTGGAAAAACCGCTGGCCCTTGTGGGCGGTGAGGCGGAAGAGCTCCACCGGATCGCGCGGGACCGCAATCTTAAACTGATGGTAGGACATATACTTCTCTATCATCCGGCTATCATTAAGCTCAAGGAGATTATTGATTCGGGTGAGCTGGGCAAAATCAATTACATTTATTCCAACAGGCTCAATCTGGGAAAGTTCCGCGTCGAAGAAAACATCCTGTGGAGCTTTGCTCCTCACGACATCTCGGTCATTCTCCATCTATTGGAAGAGATGCCCACACAGGTCATGGCCCAGGGTGGCAACTATTTAAACAGGGATATTGCCGACGTAACCATGAGCGTCCTTTCTTTTAAAAGCGGGGTGAAGGGTCATATCTTTGTCAGTTGGCTCCATCCTGACAAAGAACAGAAACTTGTGATCGTGGGCGATAAAAAAATGGCGGTCTTTGATGATACCCTGTCCGAAGGCAAGCTTCAGATACATGATAAGGGGGTTGAGTGGGTGAACCGCCGGCCTGTGGCCAGAAAAAATAAAGCGCAAATCGTTCCAATTGAATCTGATGAACCACTTAAGGCAGAATGCGCCCACTTCCTGGAGTGCATTGAATCTGACAGGACACCAAAAACAGATGGAAACAACGGAATCCAGGTACTGAAGGTGTTAAACGCCTGCCAGGAATCTCTGGAACATCAGGGGGCTGTCATTGACATGACCTGCCCGCTCGTGCCTCGCAGTGGCAGGCGGGATGGCAGCTCCAATTCAGAATCGTTTTTTGCTCATGAAACCGCTGTTATTGATGCGCCATGTCGAATTGGAAAAGAAACAAAAATATGGCATTTCAGCCATATAATGTCAGGCGCTGAGATAGGAGAGAGGTGTAACATAGGTCAAAATGTTGTCATATCTTCCGGCGCCAAAGTAGGCCACAACGTCAAAATCCAGAACAATGTCTCGGTTTACAAAGGCGTGACTCTTGAAGATGATGTCTTCTGCGGTCCATCCATGGTCTTCACCAATGTCATCAACCCCAGAAGTCATGTTTCCCGGAAACACGAATTTAAGGAAACCCTAATCAAAAAAGGCGCAACCATAGGAGCTAATGCCACAATTATATGCGGAAACACCATCGGCAGATACGCCTTTGTCGGCGCAGGCGCCGTGGTGACCAAAGATGTGCCGGATTACGCCCTTATGCTTGGCAACCCGGCGACGATTGCAGGCTGGATGTGTGAATGCGGCCATAAGATACAGTTTCAGAGTGGGGTCGCTATTTGCAACGAGTGCGGGAAACAGTACAGGCGGAGCCTGGAAGGCGTTACACGTCTTGAAAAAGCCTTTAACCTTATTTCAAGTATGCAGTCTTGGACTTAAAATCGCTGGTTAGTGTTAGCTCTGTGAGGACATCTTCGAAGCCGATTAAGAAGGGAACGCTGTCGTCATCTAGAAGATGTGCCTTTATAGTAAAGGGTTGGGATACTCCTTTTTCATCTACGAAGACTGAAATGATTTCTGCCAGTCTGCCGGATACACTTCCTGAACCAATACCGTAGAGCTTGGTTGGCTCTGGTAAAAGCCATTTTACAAAGGCGTTGCTCCAAATAAAACGGGGAATTACAGAAATGGGATTCCCTGTATCAATGATAGCCGTATATTTGCGGGTCCAACCATCCTGGTTTTTTAATTGGACAGAGGTGATCAACCTTACCAAACGGATGGAGATGCCATGAGAGAGAAAATCCAAATCTACCCTTGTTTCAAAGGCCAACCTAATAGACATGAATCCCCTTTTCGGCAAAAAAGATCACGAAATCTCTTTGCACAGCTTTCTTCGTCGCCATTCTCTCTACCTCAGCTCCATCTATGCCGGCAGCTACCACCGTCTTATCCGCCACTGCCACCCATTGATTAGGGTATTGTTGTGCTATCTCTGTGGCATGTTCATTAGCCCACTTACTGTCATCCCAGTATTCCCTTGGTCCTGGAGAGGGCAAAGGGATATCTTGAGTTTTCATAAGATCACCTCCGCGTTATCGGGGACAAAGACTAACACAGCATTTAGATGCCCCTTTGAAGAAGCCTCCTCTATGACGAGTTTTGGAATGGTGCCATAGGCCACCACGGTAGTATCCTTAAATGACTTTAAGGCCACGTACTTACCAACATATTCGTTTGTCTCTAATAAAATGTTTTCTTTTTCCATATGTCGGCCCCCTCTATGAAAAATGCGCCGTGTTTTCGCTTTTTCCTAACAGTCTTCAGCCTTCAGCCTATCCACCTGAGTAGTTACTAAATTAGTCGATAGAAAGGTATAGGTCAAGGATTTTCTCCATCGCCAAAGACAAATCAATCTAACCCGCAATAAGCTGAAATAATGAAGGATGCAAGCAGTGACTCAAGAAGAAACTCTCAATAGCAACACCAATGCCACAATTGTTTGCGGGGAATTAAACCCAATAGCTCACGCCTGTCTGAGTGTGGACACGCACAGTCAGAAAAATCTGTGAAACCTGCCCGCTTGTGCCTCGCAATGGCAGGCGGGTCTGCGAAATCTGTGGATTAAGAGGACTAAAAAGGATTTCTTAATGGAAGAAAAACTAAAAGAAGGCGAAACACTCTTTGCTGAGGGGAAAATCGAAGAGGCGGAAAAGTGTTTTCTGAGTCTTTTGGAAGAGAATCCCGAAAACGAGGAAGCCCTTAACAATCTCGGGGTGCTCCATTACACAAGAGGAAATGTTCAGGAAGCCGAAGGCTACTTCCTTAAAGCCCTTTCGGCCAAAGAGAATTATCCTGATGCCTTGCTGAACCTCGCTAATCTATACCAGGATACCAAACGTTGGGAAGAAGCAGCCCTCCAATTAGAGAAATCCATAGCGATAGATGATCAAGATCACAATCTCTACAACCAACTTGGCATGATTTATATCGAGATGGGCAATACTGAAAAAGCCCAAGCGGTCCTATCAAAATCTCTTGAACTGAATCCTGATCAAGAACAAACTCAAAGTATGGTATATTCGCTCGAGGAAAATAAACCAGGCTCGAAAGTCAGAAATACAGAGAATAACCAGGGTAAAATCATTATTACAGAAAAGCCACATGAGATCGACAGGTGCTTGTCAGAGACATCGGACGATGTTTATTTAAAACAAGTTCCATTGGAAAAACGGCATTTAAAGACAGGCATGAATATTTGTATCATTTCAGATTTTAATATTGCGGGAGTGCTCACGTCTTTAATGAGGGGTATCAATAAATATACGGAACATAAGGTGAGATGTATCATTTGGCATGATGATCATTTTTCTTATGATAAAGATATCATATTAGACGAATGTAACAATGATTTTGATGAAGCCGTTGAAATCGTAAACAAAGCCGATTTTTTCCATTTTGGGAGGTATGTTTTTAACTTTCCCGGTGTGGACTTTAATAAAATTCTTAATACACGCAACTGTGTTGTCGAGTATTTTGGATCCTATCTTCGCAACAATGGTAAAGCCATCAACGAATGGCATCGCAAAACCGGCATTGCGGCAATTACATGCAATGATTTTACGATCACATCGCTGCTTGATAAATCCTTTTATCATATAGATAGTTATTTTGCCAAATTTGGAGACATGGATGAAGAAGATATCCCTTTAGCCGAGAAACCTAATGGCACGGTTCGAATAGTAGCCGGATCTGCAGGATCACCACGGAAACGCTATGATTTGTTGCATAAAGCCGTAAAAGAGCTTCAAGGGCAAGGGCTTCCGGTTGAAGTAGAGGTTATTAAAGGAGTATCCAATGAGGAGTGTTTGCGACGGAAACAAAAGTGTCACATTACATTTACCTCTTTGACCGGGGGATGGGGGTTAAGTGGGGTTGAAAGCATGTGGCTGGGTCATCCTGTGATGAGTTGTATAGATCCTTTTGTACTTTCTCTTTATCCGGATCAGCCTACTGTGATCATCGATCAGGATAATTTGGTTGAACAAATAAAGAGACTTGTTGTAAATCCTGAGAAAATTACAGAGATTGGTACACATAGCAGGGAATTTGCCAAAAAACATTTTCGCATGAAGGATATTATTAAAAGATATCTATATGTATTCGACCTTATCATGAACCATGATTTATATTTGAAGGGTGGTACTAAGGCATCGAGAATATATACTTTTTAAGTATATACCTTGATCAGACTTTTCTCAAATATATCATTATGTTACTGAAAACGGCATTGGATTTGTAGTGTTAACTGAGAAACATTCCAACTTTTATATGTTAAAATAGTTAAACTGATTTTTATGGGAAAGAAATGTTATGAATATTGTCAACAAGAAAATTCTTGTAATAGGTGGGGCTGGACTTATAGGGTCTCATGTCGTTGAAGAGCTCTTGAAAGAAGATATCAAGGAAGTTATTATATATGACAACTTTTGCAGAGGAACTTATGAAAACGTGGAACAAGCTCTTAAAGATCCCCGTTGCCGCATATTTGAAATAGGCGGGGACATTCTCCAGACGGATATTCTTAATTCTGCAATGAAAGAAGCAGATGCGGTGATTCATCTTGCGGCTCTTTGGCTTTTGCAGTGTCACGAATACCCGAGAGCAGCCTTTGATGTGAATATTCGAGGTACGTTTAATGTATTGGAAGCCTGTGTAGCTAATAATGTAAAGCGGTTGGTCTATTCGTCCTCGGCTTCGGTATATGGCGATGCCGTAGAAGAGCCTATGACTGAAGATCACCCTTACAACAATTGGACCTTTTACGGCGCAACAAAAATTGCCGGTGAGCATATGCTAAAAGCATTTCACAATCGCTATGGTCTTGAAGGTGTGGGCTTGCGATATATGAATGTGTATGGTCCAAGGCAGGATTACAAGGGGACATATATTGCTGTTATGATGAAAATTCTTGACAATATTGATAATGGTTTATCTCCGGTTGTTTACGGTGATGGCAGTCAGGCTTATGACTTTATCTCGGTGAGGGATACCGCGCGGGCAAACATATGCGCCCTGAAAAGCGATGTCCCTTTTGGCTTTTATAATATTGGCCGGGGTATCAAAACATCCATTAAGAAATTGACGGAATTGATTTTAAAATTGACCGGCTCAGACCTTGATATCCAGTATGAACCCGCTGGCCAGACGTTTGTAACAAATCGTGTGGGAGACCCTGTTGTAGCGGAAAGAGACTTGGGTTTTAAGTGGACAATAGACCTGGACGACGGCTTAAGTCGTCTTATTGAATGGCGGAAAACACACATGGAAGAAGTGGAAAAGAGAAGGTTGAAAGCTGAAAGGTGAAAGCTCAAAGCTGAAAAATGGACAAGGGACAAGGATATGAAAAAGATACCGTTAATTAGGCCATATATTACACAGGAAGTTAAAAACAAAGTTTGCGAAGTTCTGGACAGCGGCTATCTTACAGAAGGCCCTGTCACCAAACAATTTGAGGAAGTTTTTCGATCATACATCGGCTGCAACCATGCCATTGCAGTTACTTCCTGCACCACAGGTCTGGAAATGGCTCTGCGGGCGCTGGGGGTTGGACCCGGTGATGAAGTGATTGTTCCGGACTATACCTACCCGGCAACAGCCGACGTGGTTGCTATTGTCGGGGCTACCATTGTTCTTGTAGATGTTTCTAAAGAGACCATGCTCATAGATTACAGCGCAATTGAGGCAGCTATTACAGAAAAAACCAGGGCTGTTATTCCAGTGTCGATTTTTGGAAACCCGCTGGATTGGAACAGGTTGAACCAGATCAAGCGCAAGCATGGCCTTTTTATGGTTGAAGATGCTGCCTGTGCCATTGGAGCCGAATTTAAAGATGAAAAAATTGGCAACCAGGCAGATATATCTGTTTTCAGCCTCCATCCCCGCAAGTTCATTACCACTGGCGAGGGCGGTTTGATAACCACCAGTAACAAAGAGTGGGCAGATTGGATGCTTTCTTACAAACACTTCGGCATGGGGGTTCATAACTCACGACTTACCACTAATTTTGAACGTATCGGAAGCAACTATAAACTGAGTAATATCCTTGCTGCCATCGGCCTGGTTCAAATGAAACATATTGATGAATTGTTGGATCGGCGTTTGGAACTGGCACAAAATTATATTGATCTTCTAAAAGGTCAGGAAAATATCATTATCCCCAAAACCACGGAGCAAGGCAAGCATTCCCGCCAATCCTTTTGTGTTTATGTGCCCGAGCGCGACAGGGTGATGAAAGTGATGCGGGAGAAGGGAATCGAGGTCCAAATCGGAACTTATTCTCTCCATATGCATAAGGCATTTAACGACAATGACAACTGTAAAATAATTGGTCAAATGCCGGGCAGTAAATATGCTTTTAAGCATTGCCTGACATTACCCATGTATCATGAGATGAGTGACAGTGAACAGGATTACGTTATAGCTGGGGTGAAAGAGGCGACAGGTAAATATAGCCGGTAAGCTAAGCTCATATATAACCATAACCTCAAATATCATGTGTGGAATAACCGGAGCGCTTGCTCTTAATCATATGGCATTAAATATTGACAATGCCAAGCCAATGGCTGATATCATAGCTCATCGGGGGCCTGATGATGCCGGATATCTGTTTAACCATACAGGCTGCAGACACGGGAATAATATATCATTTTCTCTCAATCTGACAGATGAACAGTTTAAACATATATCAGAGCTTTTGCCATCAATAGAATCAAACGTAGTACAGCAAGAGCTTGGTTCCCACGACTGGGACCTTTTTTTTGTGCACAGGCGACTTGCAATCCTTGATGTTTCTCCTGCCGGGCATCAGCCAATGAGCGATCTAACCAAAAATATTTGGCTTGCTTATAATGGAGAGATATATAACTTCAAGGAACTGCGCGAAGAACTCAAAGCCTGTGGTCATCGTTTTCGCACTGGTACTGATACTGAAGTTATTTTATATGCCTATATTGAGTGGGGTATTAACTGCGTTAAAAAATTTAATGGAATGTTTGCCTTTGCGCTGTATGATAACTTAAAGAAAAAGCTTTTTCTGGTTCGGGACAGATACGGGATCAAACCCCTTTATTACACGATTGCAACCACGGCTGCCGGGAATAAAACCTTATTGTTTGCCAGCGAGGTCAAATCAATCCTGCAATACCGGGATTATGAACTTGGTGTTGATTATGATGCACTGGTTGAATATTTTACTTTTCAGAACATTTTTTCAGATCGAACTCTTTATCGTGGTATAAAGCTCTTGTCTCCAGGCAACTATATTGAAATTGACCTGCATGAGGCGGACAGGATTGAAAGTATTACCAGCCTGAATAAAATAGAGTACTGGGACTATAACTTTTGTGAACCAAAAAAAATCAAAGATGAACGGGAATATCTGGAGGAGCTGGATCATCTTTTTGTCCAGGCTGTTGAGCGCCAACTGGTGAGTGACGTTGAGGTAGGCAGTTACCTGAGCGGCGGAATGGACAGCGGGTCGATTTCATGTATTGCTGCTATGCATAACCCGAACCTCAAGACCTTTACAGTGGGTTTTGACAAAAGCAGCGCTTCAGGCCTGGAACTTAGCTTTGATGAGAGACCCACATCAGAATACCTGTCGTACCTGTACAAGACCGAACATTACGAGATGGTTCTCAAGTCCGGGGATATGGAAAGGTGTCTGCCCCGCTTTACCTGGCATTTGGAAGAACCCAGGGTCGGTCAGAGTTATCCCAATTATTATGCGTCCAAACTGGCTGGTAATTTTGTAAAGGTCTGCCTTAGCGGTGGAGGCGGAGACGAGCTTTTTGGGGGTTATCCCTGGCGTTATTATAGGGCTGTCGTTAATAATAATTTTGATGACTATATTGATAAGTATTATCAGTTCTGGCAACGGCTTATCACAAACAAGAATCTGCATAGAATATGTTTACCTATATGGGATAAGGTTCAGCATGTCAGGACCAGTGATATCTTCAGGGATGTTTTTCAAAAAAGTCAGCAGTCACCCGGCTCTCCTGAAGAATATATAAATCAGTCCCTGTATTTTGAGGCCAAGACCTTTCTGCATGGCCTGTTTGTAGTTGAGGATAAACTGTCCATGGCCCATTCCCTGGAGACCAGGGTGCCATTTATGGACAATGATCTGGTCGATTTTGCAATGAGCCTTCCGGTCAAGT
This sequence comes from Desulfobacteraceae bacterium, assembly GCA_028571455.1. Classification (GTDB taxonomy): domain Bacteria; phylum Desulfobacterota; class Desulfobacteria; order Desulfobacterales; family ETH-SRB1; genus Desulfaltia. The sequence continues at coordinate 11,826 of JAPVVG010000184.1, forward strand.
TCAAACTGGGTAATCTTCAGGATGTGGTCAAGCTGGATGAAAATGAGATCGGAGGCAAACAAGAGAAATATTTCCAGAAGACCAGAGACGGCAAACTTTTATTGCGCAAAATGATGCAACAGTATGTTCCGGAAAAGATCACCAATGGGGTTAAACAGGGCTTCAGTTCCCCTGACCAAAGCTGGTTTAAAGGTGACAGTATTGATTTTGTAAAAGCTAAAATACTAAAAGACGATTCTCCATTATATAATTATTTTGATGCTCATGCTTTGCGTGAAGTTACCAGTGAGCATTTCAGCGGCAAGAAGAATCGGCGATTATTTATATGGTCGTTAATTAATTTTGATGAGTGGTTAAAAGTATTTGAGATTTAAGTTTAAAACCCAAAATGGCAGCTATACTGATAAAAGGGAAAGTAACTATGAAAGCTGAAAATGTAAATGACAATAATTTGCTTGATATGGTTAACAACCTATTTTTAGAGACACCTTTTTTTGTGATGGGGGTATTCGTGCGTGCAGATAAGGCAAAAATGGCAGACCAATGCCATACTAATGAAGCCTTTAGTGAAAAATGGCGTGTAAGAGAGCAAGGATACACTGACACAAATAATGTTTGTAAGCAGTTTCAATTAGATTGGTATTTGAAGCTATATGGATATTCATCTGAAGTTGAACTAATGCAAGAATTACAAGGCTGTAAAGTGATACTGGATGCCGGCTGTGGGCTAGGTTACAAAGCTGCCTGGTTTGCCAAATTGGCACCTGAATCATTAATTATTGCGATGGATTTTTCTGAGGCTATCTTTCAAGCAGCCAATCATTATCAAAATTTTTCCAACATAATCTTCGTTAAGGGGGATATTGCAGATACAGGCTTTAGAGACGGTATTATTGATCTGATTAGTTGCGATCAGGTTTTGCACCATACTGAGTCACCTCCTCGGACACTTTTGGAATTTTTTCGAATTTCAAGTAAGTTTGGAAAATTAAATACTTATGTTTATGCAAAGAAGGCCTTGCCAAGAGAATTGCTCGATGAATATTTTCGTACTGCCTCCCAAAATATGACTCATGAACAAATTTGGGAAATGAGCCGGCAGCTTACTGAATTGGGGAAAAGGCTTTCCGAGTTTCAAATTATTTTTGATGTTCCAGATATTCCTGCGCTCGGAATAAAAGGAGGGCCACAGGATTTACAACGGTTTTTCTACTGGAATTTCATAAAGTGTTTTTGGAATGAAGAATTGGGATTTGATTCATCCGTAGGGACAAATTTTGATTGGTATGCTCCAAGCATCGCATTTCGTTACGATAAGAAAGAATTCCTTGATATGTGCCAGCAGACTAATTGGCACAATGAGTTTCTTCATTCTGAGGAAGCATGCTGGTCGGGTCGTTTCACTAATTCATTTCATGAGCGGTAGTTGCTTGAGGATTATCTTCATTGGTGTAAACAATTTCGTCTGGAAATAACATCAATAGTGTTTTTAATATCTGCTGAAAATTTGTAAAGGAAAGTAATGCAAATAGAACCTTCAGATAGACGTTTAAAAGTTTTAATGCAGGAGGCTATTGAACGTATTGGCCTTGATTTAAGCGATCAAGTTGTTTTGACCGAGGCGGCTTCAGGTCCTTTTATCAGTACGCCTGTACTTGCTGGTATGGCTGGTGCGCGAAAGGTTTTTGCCGTTACTAAAAGTTCACAGTGGGGGGATGCAGCGGATATTAAAAAAAAAACGATGAGCCTATCCAAACTTTGTAATTGTGATAAAGTGTTACATGTAAGTGAGGCTAAACCAATACACTATGCGAATGAGGCTAATATAGTTACCAATTTGAATTTCGTTCGCCCTATTTCCCGATTAGTAATCGAGAAGTTAGCGAAATATGCTGTTATCGCCTTAATGTGGGAACCTTGGGAGTTTCGGCCTTCTGATATTGATTTTGAAGCATGTAGGGATCATGATATAGTTGTAATTGCAACGAATGAACACCATCCGAATGTAGCAACATTTCATTATGTGGGTATGCTGTCCCTTAAACTTCTGTTGGAAGTTGGTTTAGAGGTATTTGGGCTTAACTTGGTTATTATTGGATCAGATCCATTCGGCAATGAGTGTTCTGCAATATTAAAAGCCAATGGTGCCAAAGTCACCCGCCACGATCCAACTGTGAAATGGCCGCCTATCAACGATAACGATTCCATATTAAGTGCTGATGCTATTATTGTGGTTGAGCATCAATACACTGGAGAATTGATTGGAGAAAAGGAAGGTATCAACTTTAATACTCGGACGCATGATCGAGACCCAATCGTAATACATATATGCGGGGTCATCGACTATGAACACTTATCCCGGCATAATGTGAAAAAGTATCCAGCAAATCACGTGGAATTCGGGCATATGACTGTTACGACTGCTTATGTGGGGCCAAAACCTGTTGTTGATTTACACTGTGCAGGGTTACATGCGGCATCGATTGTTTCTCGAGCACGTCGGAATGGCAAATCGTCTGTTGATGCCGTTGAGAATGCTGTTGCCTCAGGTTATGGCCTTGCTTTGGAAGCAAATCTCTCATCAAGGTGAGTTGCCTGAACAAATCAACCCAATGGTATTCGAGAGGATAGCCAGCTACTGTGTATTTTATCCCGAACTTTTGAAATTACTGTTAAAAACAGACTGTCTATTATGATAATAGCTTCTTTATAAGCCTTAGAAATTGAAAATATTTTGTATTAGTTTAGTTTATGAAACAGACGTTAGGTGTATGTTGAAAAAATGAGTAAGAATAAGTCAAAAATTTCAATCACACCCTGCACAGAATTTTATAAGAAAAAATGGGATGAATTTGTTTTGAATGCAAACAATGGAACAATTTTTCATTGCCTTGATTTTGTATCCTATCATGGGACACGGTTTACAAAAAATGAACGACCTCTGATCTTTCTTAAAGGGGAGTCATTATACGGGGTTTTCCCATTTGCTATATTTAATAAAAACCAATCCAAGTTCGGACAGTCCCCTTATGGAGCAAGTTATGGCGGGCCGGTTTTCTACAAAGAGTTAAACTATTCAGAGAGTGTTAAAGTCGTTCAGGAAATGATTGAATATTTTAAACAGAATAATTTAAACGAGGTGAGTATTACTCTGCCATTGCCTTGTTATAAAAAAACACATTCTGATACGTTTTACTTGGTTTTATATGAAAACAATTTCAAATGTACAAATAGAGATATATCAAGTATCGTTGACATTAAATCCAATGAAATTGAGCTTTTGTTTACAAGTAAAGTTCGCAATACACTTTGTAAAGCCAGGGATGAAACAAGTAGAATACTAATGGATGCTTCTATTAAAGATTTTTGGCCTTTATTGGAAATGACATACGAACGCCATGGCACCAATCCTACCCACACTTACGATGAATTGAACCACCTTTCTGAAAATTTAAAAAATATACGATTTGAGGTCGCTTGGGTCAATAACGAGCCTGCAGCTGGAATTTGTCATTTTATAATTAATTCACGATGCGTTATGACTTTTTATATGACAACAAACCCAAAATACAAATCAACACAAGCTTTAAGCCTTTTGATCTCTGAATCCATGTTGTATTTTCAGAATAAAGGTTATAGATGGTATGATTTTGGAACTTCATCAGTGCAAATGCATGCACGTCCCAATATATTTAAATTCAAAGAACGTTTTGGAAGTGTCGGCCAATTTCGCGAAACATATAAATGGAGTAATCAGTAAATGACGGAAGAAGATATCAATTTGATAAAAAAAATGAATTTTCTCCTGTCTGATCCAAAAGGATTAGAAGATAAACTGGGTAATAGTAAAACAATGCAATTCCCAATATTTATTATTGGTGCACCAAGATCGGGAACAACCTTGGTCTATCAAGCGCTGATCTCAGCATTGGACGTGTGTTATCCAAGTAATCTTATTGCACGATTCTGGGAGAATCCTCTGCTTGGGTATGCGCTTCAAAATGATATTTACCCGGAATTTTCTAAATTTATTTCATCCTTTGAATCTATGCATGGTTATTCTGAAAATTCAGCATTGGAGCCCCATGAATTCGGTTATTTTTGGTCAAGATGGTTTGATCATTCAAAAACGCATTTCACTTCCCCGGACACAGAGATAAACCCTTTGTTAAAAAAAGAGATCAATGCATTATTAAACTTTTCGCAAAAGGACTGGATATTTAAAAATTTGACACTTGGTCTAAAAATTCCCCTTTTAAAAAAAAAATTTCCAAAAGCGAAATTTGTTGTTGTAACCCGCACTCCTGGCAGTGTTGCAGCATCTTTACTTATGGGGCGGATCAAAAGGTTTGGTAATAAAAATCATTGGTGGTCATTGATTCCTAAAGAAATAGACAGGTTAAATCAATGTTCTGCTGAAGAACAGGTCGTTGCCCAGGTGTTTTATTGCTATCGGCAAATATTTGATGATTTACAAATTTTAAATGAACAAGATTACCATATTGTTGATTATAGACAGTTTTGCGGCAAAACCAAAGCCATAGTCACGGAAATTGCAGAAAAATGGGATTTGAACGTCGTAAATGAAATACCATTAAAATTTAAGTGTGATTTAACTACGCCGCCATTGAAAATAGCAGCATATGTTGACCAATATTTTACCGATACTGTTTCAAAAGAGAGATCACAATGGAGTATTGATAAGTATTGAATGCTGTTAGTTTGACAAGGCAATATTCTTTATTCTTTTAGAAAAGCCTGCTTTAGAGAAAAATAGCAGCAGACATTAAGGAATAGGTTGATGTAAAAGTGTAAAAGGGGACGTTATGTTGCGAGTTTAATTATGTTGTGGGTTTTAGCCTTTAAAGTTCCTTTTACTTCTTCTTATTCCATTTAGTTCTTGTAATTCCTCTGGGTGTGGTGTATTTTGTAGTTATTGAAGCACTGTAAATATCTCA
>JAPVVG010000185.1 GCA_028571455.1 Desulfobacteraceae bacterium
CGGCTCCAGGCATAACAAGGTTTTCGGGTAAAATGATATTTGTGGTTTCAAGAGCAACGCTTCTTTCAATAATATTTTCCAGTTCTCTTACATTCCCGGGAAACGAATGCTGCATGAGAAGCTGAAGAGCATAAGGAGATATCTTTTTAATCTCCTTTTTAAATTCTTTTGAATACTTTTCTATAAAATAGCTTGTCAGCAGGGGAATGTCTTCATTTCTTTCTCTTAAAGGCGGAATTTTTACAGGAATTACATTAAGCCTGTAATAGAGATCTTCCCTGAAAGCGCCATTTTTAACTTTCTGCTCCAGATCCTGGTTTGTGGCGGATATAATCCTTACATCAACCTTGATATCTTCCGCTCCGCCTATCCTTCTAAAAGTTTTTTCCTGAACCACCCGAAGGAGTTTTACCTGAAGAAACGGCGGCAGTTCACCGATCTCGTCAAGAAAAATCGTTCCCTTGTGGGCAACCTCAAAAAGACCGGCCTTATCAGCGGTAGCTCCGCTGAATGATCCCTTCATATAACCGAACAGTTCACTTTCCAGCAGGTTTTCAGGTATGCCGCCGCAGTTTATAACAACAAATGATTTATCTTTTCTTGAACTGTTTTCATGGATGGCCCCGGCGACCAGCTCCTTGCCCGTGCCGCTCTCACCGGTAATTAGAACATTGGCGGTAGTATCCGCCACTTTTTTAACAAGTGAATAGACCTTTAACATGCCCTTGCTTTTTCCGATCATATCCCCGAAGGAAAGAGCATCCTCCACATCCTTCATAAAAACCGCATCTTCCTCTTTGACCCCCTTCTTGCTGAGCGCATCCTTTATCACAGTCTTGAGGTCCTCAACATCAAAGTTCTTTTCAAGATAGTCGTGTGCCCCCTCTTTCATCGCGGCAAGGGCTGTCTCTCCGGAAGCAAAAGCTGTGATTAATATAACCATGGTTTCAGGTGAAATCTCCCTGATGGTTTTCAAAACATCGATTCCATCGACTTTGGGCATCTTCAGATCAGTAATGGCCAGGTCAAATTTATGCTTTTTGCACAGACCTATTGCTTCTTTACCTCCTGAAGCAAGGGCAACATCATATCCTTCCCTCGCAAGCAAAATCTCAAGAAATTCTCTCATACCCTGATCATCATCAACAACGAGAATCTTCGCCATTCATCACTCCTCTTGCGGCAGCACAACTATACAATCCGTGCCTTTGCCTAATTTGCTTTTGATTATGATTTTACCCATGTGGCTTTCCACAATCCTGTTTACAATTGCCATCCCAAGGCCCGTGCCGATTTCCTTTGTTGTGTAAAAAGGTTCAAAGACTCTGTCTTGATTTTTTTCTTCGATTCCACAGCCATTATCGCTTATCAGTATCTCAAGATATTTTTTTTCATCTGGAGTGGTTTCTATTTTCAATCTGCCCCCATCGGGCATCGCCTGAATAGCATTTAGAACCAGGTTCCAGATTACCTGTCTTATCTCCGCCTTGTTACCATATATACCGGTTTGATCGCTCAAGTTCCTGATTACTTCAATATTTTCATTCCATTCAGGGCTAAAGCGAAGAGATTCAAGCACATCATCTATAATGACTTTAATATCAATATCTTTTCGCTCAGACTGTTTGGGCCGGGCCAGAAGAAGGAAGTCTTTAACAAAGCCTTCAAGCCGATCCTTTCCTCTCAGTATGATCTGCATGAGTTTTCTATCTGTTTGGTCCAGCCTTAAATCTTTGCTCAACATCTGAATCGGCCCGCTGATTGATGCAAGAGGGTTTCTTATTTCATGGGCAAAGCCTGCGGCCATTTCACCGGCGAATGCAAGTCTTTTATTTTTTTCAATCTGCTGTTCCATTTCTTTAATAACCGTCAAATCCTGA
>JAPVVG010000186.1 GCA_028571455.1 Desulfobacteraceae bacterium
AGTGTTTGCGTAACAATTCTTGAAAACCGCACCTCTGAAATTGGAGTTGAGAATACATTTACAAATGATCTTATCTATGAATTTACAAGAAACGGCAAAATCGCAAGCATAGACAAGGCCGATGCTCTCCTTTCCGGTGTTGTTAAATCAATGAGTATTGAAACAATATCCCATAGAGGAGCCCACACCTCCCTTGAAAGACGGGTAACATTTAGACTTGATTTGAAATTAACAGATAAGGACGGCAGGATAATTTGGTCTGCAAAAGGTGTTTCCGGCAACGAGGCATATGATGTGGAGTCTGACAAGCTGAAAACAGAACAAAAAAGACGCAGTGCAATCTCAACTCTTTCAGAAAGGCTTGCAGAAAAGGTTTATAACAGTTTAACAGAGGATTTTTAGGCGATTGAGTTTACCAAACCGGCAAGGCGGGAAATTTTTCGAGATGCGGTTTTTTTATGGATAGTTCCTTTTTTTGCCGCTTTGTCGATAATAGATTGCGCTTGATTAAGTTTGTTTAAAACTGTTTCATTCGACTCTTTACCTGCGGCAAGCCGCACATCCTTGACAATGTTTTTAACCTTGGTTTTTGTCATCTTGTTGCGTATACGCCTTTGTTCATTCTGGCGCGCCCGTTTTAATGCAGATTTATGGTTGGCCAACTTATAAAACTCCTTTCTCTATAATTAAAAACCTTTTAGTTACATAAGATTAAAAGCCATGTCAAGTTCAATTTGACGGTTTCATTTAAAAGCAATCAATGTCTGAAAATACACGCGTGACAAAAGCTGCAGGTGTTGTAGGCGCCGCAACCTTATTAAGCCGTTTGTTCGGTTTTATAAGGGATGTCGTCATTGCATGGTTCTTTGGGGCCGGACTCAGTTCAGACGCTTTTTTTGTGGCTTTCAGGATTCCAAACCTGCTGAGAAGGCTTTTTGCCGAAGGTTCGCTTAGCATTGCATTTATACCTGTGTTTACGGAATACCTGACAGTCAAAGGCAGAGATGAAGCCTTTAAGCTGGCCAGAGCAGCCATGTTACTTCTTTCCATGATTTTGGCGGTTGTCGCGGTTTTGGGTGTTCTCCTTTCTCCTGTTATCATAAAGGTTATTGCTCCGGGATTTATCAGCTCGCCTGAAAAGTTTTTCCTGACAGTCAATCTGACCCGCATTATGTTCCCTTATATTTTTTTCATCGGGCTGGTAGCCCTTTGCATGGGAATTCTGAATAGTCTCGGCCACTTTGCCGCCCCAGCCCTGGCGCCGGTTTTTTTGAATATTGCAATGATATGTTCCGTGTTTTTTATTTCACCATATATGTCCGATCCGGTAACCGGCCTTGCCATAGGAGTGCTTATCGGCGGGGTTCTTCAGCTCGCTCTTCAGGTTCCCTTCCTTATTAAAAAAGGATTGTATTTCTGGCAAAGGGTACAAATATTTCATCCCGGGCTGAAAAGGATTGGCGTATTAATGCTTCCAGCCGTATTCGGAGCCGCTGTTTACCAGATTAATATTCTGGTCGGCACCCTTCTTGCTTCATTACTGCCTGAAGGAAGCGTTTCATATCTTTATTATGCAGACCGGCTGGTGCAGTTTCCTTTAGGCATATTTGCAATAGCGACCGCTACCGCTATTTTGCCAAGCCTTTCAAGGCAGGCTGCATCAAGGGATTTAGAGGCTGTTAAAGCCACGTTTGCCCATGCAATGAAGCTGGTATTATTCATAACAATTCCTTCCATGGTTGGTCTTATTATATTAAGAGAGCCGATCGTTGCTCTGTTGTTTAAAAGAGGCGTTTTTGATTCCAAAGCCGTCCAATTGACTGCATATGCTCTTTTATATTATAGTATAGGTTTATGGGCATTTTCATGCGTGAGGATAGTTGTTTCTACATTTTATGCTCTGCAGGATACAAGGACCCCTGTGCGCATAGCCGTAATATCGATTATTGCCAATATAGTGCTTGGGATCATTCTGATGGGGCCGCTCGCTCACGGGGGCCTTGCCCTTGCCACCTCTCTTGCTTCAATGCTGAACCTTGGGCTTCTTATCCGGGCATTAAAAATAAAACTTGGTCCATTAGGATTAAAGAATATTGCCGAATCTGCTTGCAAAAGTGTGCTTTGTGCCGCAATAATGGGCGCAGTTGTCATGGTTGTTTCCATTTTTATGATTCCGTCAGCAGACGGATCCTTGCACGGCCTTTTTTTCGGGCTTATGGGAACAATAATAATCGGTTTTCTTTTTTATGGATCCTTTTCCTTTTTAATAAAAAGTCCGGAAATGCAAAAAGTTTGGGGCCTAATTGTTAAGGGCATAAGAAAAAGTTGACTACTAAGCAAAATATCATATTATCTCTAATAATATTAATTTTGTTTTCCCTGCTTTTGCTCATAATATTTGGAGACAATGGACTTGTCGATTTTGTCCTCATAAAGGGTGAAAGAGATAGGCTGGTTGAAAAAAATGAAAAACTTAACCAGGAAAACCTTGTTATGTATCGTGAGATAGATAGATTGAAAAATGACCCCAAGTTTGTCGAAAATGTGGTAAGACAAGAACTGGGAGTAATAGCTAAGGATGAAGTTATATTCAAAACAGCTAAAAATCAGGAAAACAAAAAATGACTGATAATCCCGATTTTTATACAAAAACCATGGCAAAGGTTTACGCCAACCAGGGTTATTTAACCAAAGCGGCCGAAATCTATAGATTCCTTTTAAAACAGGAGCCCGACAGGCAGGATCTTATTGATGAGCTTTTTGAAATTGAAAAAAAACTTTCTGAAAAAGTTCCAGGTGATCCTGTTTTATTGCTTAGCAAATGGATTGATCTCATGCTAAGGTATAATGGTTTGCAAAAGCTGAAAAAAATTAGTGACATATTGTAAGGGGTTTCAGAGGCTCATATGAACATCGAACATCCAACGTCCAACGTCGAATGAAAAACAAATACCAATTCAGCATTCGATGTTGGATGTTGGACGTTCATCTTTTAACAGAATTCAGGGTTCAGAGGGCTGTTTTTGTAATTTATAATTTATGCAGGAGGTACGGTCATGGCAATAATAAGGCAGAAAAGAAATTTTTTGGCGTTTATCGGAATAGGTGCTGTTTTTTTTCTCATAATTTCCGGATGTGCCGGATTGAAATCGAAAAAGAGCGGCCCCAAATCGCAGGTTACAACCCCTAAGGTTAAAGGGCCTTCCCCTCTATATTATGATTTCGGAGATGTGCTTATACCAAATGAATTAAAGGTCAACAAGAAAGCATCCTTTATATACAAGAGTTCTGGTTTTTCAGCAGGTGTTCTTACTTTAAGCGGCAGGGTCGAAATAAGTTCCCTTATCGCCTTTTTTGAAAGCAATATGCAAAAGGATAACTGGAGGACTATAAGTTTATTTAAATCTCCGCGAACTATCATGCTGTTCAAGAAAGAAAGCAGATGGTGCGTGATAAACATCATTGAGAAAGATTTTAAGACTCATGTTGAGGTCTGGGTTGCGCCGACAATTAGTGAAGTTGAAGCAGGGCTGCTTAAATAGAAAACTCAAGTTTCGCACCCTTTTTATTTATTAAATCGTTTAAACGAAAAGCGCCAAAATAAATTTATATCCGTTTATGTCTTGAAATTGGAAATTAGAAATTGGGAAGAACAATACAAAAGCATGAAGGCCAAATTTCCAATTTCCAATTTCAACTTTCCTTTGTGCCTGTCTGCGTTTGGCTCCTTTACCGTCTTGACGTTGATAGAAAGCAAGAGTGCGAAACTTGAGTAAAAAAATATTATGCAAACCAGAATAGACAATAAAAAAATCGTTCTTGGTGTATGCGGCGGCATCGCAGCGTATAAGAGTGTGGAATTATTAAGGCTTCTTAATAAGCAAGGAGCAAAGGTCAGGGTAATAATGACTCAAAATGCCCGGTCTTTTGTTGGGCCGCTGACCTTTGAAGCATTATCAGGTTATCCGATCTGCCTTGACCTTTTTCAAAATATTGACAGCAAAAATGATGTCTCCATAAGGCATATTGATTGGGCGAGGGATGCGGATGCGGTTATTATTGCACCTGCAACAGCCAATATTATCGGCAAGCTCGCAAACGGCATAGCTGATGATGCCTTGAGCACATTCATGCTTGCTGTAACAGCCCCAGTTCTTTTGTGTCCTTCAATGAACAGTCAAATGTATGCGAATAAGGCGGTTCAGAGAAATCTTTCCATGCTACGGGGTGATGGATATTTTATCGTTGAGCCGGAGGCAGGAAAGCTTGCATGCGGTGATTCCGGTCCCGGACGTCTTCCTGAACCAAAAGATATACTGGACAGGCTTTTATACTATTTTGCGCCAAAGGATCTGAAAAGCAAAAATGTTCTTGTAACCGCCGGTCCGACACGGGAACCTATCGATCCTGTGAGGTTTATCAGCAACCCTTCATCAGGCAAGATGGGTTATAGTATTGCAAAAGCAGCGGAGCACAGAGGAGCTAAGGTTGTGCTGATTACCGGCCCGACAAATCTTTTGGATCCGGTTAACGTAAAAATAATCAGGGTGGGGACGGCAAAGGAGATGGCTCTGGCTGTGTTTGAGCACATGGAAGATGCCGGCATTATCATAAAAGCAGCAGCGGTTTCCGATTACAGGCCTGTCAGTTTTGCAAAACAAAAGATTAAGAAAGAAAAAGATGAAATTGCTTTGTTGCTGAAAAAAAACCAGGATATTTTAAAGGAACTTGGAAGGAAAAAAAAGAATCAGATTCTTGTCGGTTTTGCTGCGGAAACAGAGAACCTTGAAATCAACGCAGAAAAAAAGCTTGCAGAAAAAAAGCTTGATATCATTGCAGCAAACCTTGTTAACAGCCTCTCTTCTGGATTTGGCACAGATACCAACAGGGTAACGCTTTTTTATAAAGATAAAACAAAGGAGCCTCTTCCTGAAATGGGAAAGGATGATCTGGCGCATATACTTTTAGATCGGATTGTAAAAATATTGTAGTGTCGTGTCAAGTATCAAGTGTTTGATGTGAAAGAAAGTAGAACACCACCAATGTCATGCCCGCGAAGGCGGGCATCCAGAACCCCAGTTATATCTAAAAACAAACTGGATTCCCGCCTTCGCGGGCATGACAAAATCGAGATGCGTCATTTCTCAATTGACATGACAGTAGCAGATTTCGTGTTTTCGTACTTTCGTGTTTTGCGGCGTACGCCTTGAAAAGAGACGTGATTGTTTTTTTATTTTTTCTTTCTGTGATCTCTATGATCTCAGTGGTAATTTTTGGTGATAATTATTAAATGGCAAATGGCCGGGAATTAAATATTGTTGTTGAAGAGGTGAAAAACTATCTTCGTTTTCTGGCTGAGACCGGATGCACCGGTTTTGACTGTGAAAAGAAAAGTCTTGAGGCTATTGAATCTTGGGGGAAGGACCGGGCATTTATACCGGAAACCCTGGAGCAAATACGCGCCGATATTGGCGACTGTCGCCGCTGCAAACTATCAAACAGCCGCAAAAATATTGTCTTTGGAGCGGGGAGTCCCGCAGCGAGGCTTGTATTTGTGGGCGAAGGGCCTGGTTTTGAGGAGGATAAAACCGGCAAGCCGTTTGTTGGGGCAGCAGGCAAGCTTCTTACCAAAATAATTCAGGCCATTAAACTTACACGTGAGCAGGTATATATTTGCAATATTATAAAATGCCGTCCTCCTGGCAACAGAAATCCTGAGCCCGATGAGATTAAGGCGTGTTTTCCTTTTTTGGAGCTCCAGATTGCCGTTATAAAACCGGATTTTATATGCGCTCTCGGAATTGTTGCAACACAAACCCTGCTTGAAACAAAAGAGCCTATCTCGAAGCTCAGAGGGCGTTTCCATGATTACAAGGGGATTAAGCTTTTGCCTACATATCATCCCGCATATCTTCTTCGCAACCCGGATAAAAAAAGGGATGTCTGGGAGGATATGAAGAAGCTGATGAATGAATATTAACCAGGGGGCGGAGGTCAGAGGTCAGAGGTCGGAAGATTAGAAGATGAACGTCGAACATCGAACGTCCAACGTCGAATTTTGAATGATGATGTCGCGTTGCTCCTCAATTTGGAAAACTAACAACCGTGAACAAAGTTTACCGCAATATGCTAAAACATTACAAATTTCTTATAATAATTGCCCTGTTATTTGTTTCCCTGTTGTGTCCTGACAATTGTTTGGCGGACAAAAATGAAATCTATATTATCAAGTCATCAGGCGCAGTAAGCCCTGCCACAGCTAATTTTTTAAAACAGGGGATTAAAAAGGCGTCAGATAATAATGTTTCCTGCATTATCATTGAGCTTAATACCCCGGGAGGTCTGGCTGAGTCTATGCGTGATATTGTGATGGCCATACTTGCAAGCAGCGTTCCTGTTGTGGTCTATGTCTCTCCGGGCGGGGCAAGGGCTGCTTCGGCAGGGGTTATGATTACCATGTCGGCCGATATTGCCGCAATGGCTCCTGGAACAAATATCGGAGCCGCGCACCCGGTAGGAGCCGGAGGAAAAGAGATAGACAAAACCATGTCTGAAAAGGTGGTTAATGACATGGTGGCTCATGCCAGGAGTGTTGCAGGCAAACGGGGGCGAAATGCAGATTGGGTTGAAAAGGCCATTCGTGAAAGTGTTTCTGTAACGGAAACCGAGGCCCTTAAACAAAATATCATCGATATAGTGGCAACAGATATGGATGATCTGATCAAACAGATTAACGGCCGTGAAATTAAGGACAAGGGAGTGATTAACCTTGACAATCCCAGAAGGACGATACTGGAAGAAAGTATAAGAACAAAAATTTTAAAGATAATAAGCGATCCTAATATTGCATATATTCTTATGATGATAGGCATGGCCGGGATATATTTTGAACTGTCGCATCCTGGGGCTATTTTCCCCGGAGTGGTCGGAGCCATCGCAATTGTATTAGCATTTTTTGCCTTTCAGACACTTCCCGTCAACTATGCGGGCATACTTCTTATCATACTTGCGCTGATATTTTTTATTATGGAGATGAAGATTACAAGCTATGGCCTTCTCAGCGTAGCAGGGATAACCTCACTTTTTTTAGGCTCCCTGATGTTGTTTGAGAACGCAAGTCCTGAACTAAGGGTAGCGTGGCAGGTGTTTTTGCCGACAATTGTTGTAGTCTCAGCTTTTTTTGTCACACTTGCGAGCCTGGTTTTTAAGGCGCAGGTATCAAAGCCTAAAACAGGCGCAAAGGGCCTTGTCGGTGAAATCGGAGTTGTAAAAGAGGATATCATGCCTGAGGGCAAGGTCTTTGTGCACGGGGAGCTCTGGAATGCGACTTCAAAAAACCGGATAAGCAAAGGGGCAAAAGTAAGGGTGGTAAAGGTGGTAAATCTCGTACTCGATGTAGAGCCGGTCAGTATTGGTCAACAGGATAATTAGATGTTGTTTTAAAAAAGGGGCTACCAACTTAAAGCGGGACACTTTTCGCCATTTTGGCTCTATGGCTGATTAAATTTACAGTTTTCGGTGGATTCGCTTCGCTTAATCCACCCTGCAAACTTACGTTGGTCCTGAATCGTAGGGTGGATTAAGGAGCGTAAGCGACGAATCCACCAAAGCAGATGTCCCGCCTTACGTTGGTAGCCAAAAAAGGAGAATAAAATGTATACAGTAATTGCAGTTATTGTACTTGTAGCCCTTTTTCTGTCATCAGCCATACGAATATTAAATGAGTATGAACGCGCGGTTATATTCAGGCTTGGCAGGGTTATAAAGGCAAAAGGGCCCGGCCTGATCATACTTATTCCCATTATAGATAAAATGGTAAAGGTAAGTATGCGTCTTGTGGCCATGGATGTGGATCCTCAGGATGTTATAACCAGGGATAATGTTTCGGTAAAGGTTAATGCTGTAATCTATTTCAGGGTAATCGATTCGATAAAGGCTATAGTTGAGGTTGAGCAATACAACTATGCAATGTCTCAACTCGCCCAGACAACCTTGAGAAGTGTGTGCGGCCAGGCAGAGTTAGATGAGCTTTTGTCTGCAAGGGAAAAGATTAATGAGCAGCTTCAAGTAATACTGGATACACATACAGATCCGTGGGGGTTAAAGGTTGCAACCGTGGAACTGAAGCATATTGATCTGCCCCAGGAGATGCAACGCTCGATGGCCAAGCAGGCTGAGGCGGAAAGGGAACGTCGCGCCAAGGTAATCAATGCAGAAGGGGAATTTCAGGCTGCGACAAAGCTGGCTGAAGCATCGAAAATAATTGAAGGTCACCCTACGGCCTTGCAACTCAGGTATCTCCAAACAATGCGCGAGATGTCGGCAGAGCAGAATACAACAACAATTTTTCCGTTTCCGATTGAACTTTTTAAGCCATTTATGAAACTTCTTGATAAGGAAGGCACATAAATATTTACAAGGACATCAACTATTGACATAATAGAATAAAATAGTTTAAAAAATTGTTTTTCTTGTCATGATTAACGGTTTTGCAAAACCATCAAGGATAGAAAAGGAGATTTGCCGGATATGGGCGCTAAGAAAAAAAAGAAAATCGAAGAAAAACCTTTAGATAAAATGACTGCCAAGGAGCTAAGGGAGGTAGCCAGGGAGATCCCTGAAATTACCGGTGTTCATGGAATGAATAAGGCAGAGCTGATCAGTTCAATAAAAAAGGCAAGGGGGATCGAAGAGGCGCCGAAGAAGAAAGCCGATGCATCGGTTCGCGAGATTAAGTCGAAAATCAAAGAATTAAAGGCTAAGCGAGAAGCCTTTTTAAAGGCTGATAATAAAAAGATGGCGATTATTTCCAGGCGCCGCATTTCCAGGCTGAAGAAAAAAACAAGAAAAGCAGCATAATTTTTAACGAGAGCATCAACACTTAACTCATTTTATAAAAAGTGATATTTATGATTAATCCGTCTTCCATAGCTTTTGATGTTGATGGGGTTTTTGCCGACACCATGACATTGTTTCTTGATATAGCGCGCAAAGAGTATGGCATAAACTGGATAAAGCCCGAACATATTACCTGTTATGCTATTGAAGATTGCCTTGATATCGATAAAAAAATTATTGAAAACATATTAAACAGCATACTCGATGGCAGCTACAATGTTACCTTAAAACCTATAGACGGCGCTCCCGAGGTGTTGACAAAACTGGGAAGGAGCCAAAGACGGCTTCTCTTTGTAACGGCCAGGCCTTATTTGGGCCCCATCTACGATTGGATGTTGAGCATCCTGCCGCTTAAACCTGATTCAATAGAGATTGTTACAACAGGCACATTTGAAGGCAAGTCGGATGTTCTTTTGCGCGAAAATATTGCCTATTTTGTTGAAGACAGGCTTGAGACCTGTTTTGACCTTAAAGAGGCCGGCATAACGCCGGTTCTGTTCAAGCAGCCGTGGAACAGGGAGGCTCATCCGTTTGTTGAGGTCGAAACCTGGAGCGATCTTGAAGAGCTAATTAAATTTTGATGATTTCATCTTCTTTCAAAAAGCTAATCGTATCTTTTATCGAATTTCTTTCAATTGAAAAGGGATATTCCAAAAACACCTCTCGCGCATACCTGCACGATCTTGAAGAGTTTGCATCCTTTCTCGCTCAAAACCGGTCTTTCATGGCGGAAAAAAGTAATTATGCAGACTCATATAAAAAAAATCAGGTTGGAGTGGATGAAGTAAACCCATTGATGATAAGGGGTTATTTGGGATTTTTACACAAAAAGAACAAAAAGGTAACAATAGCGCGCAAGCTTTCCTCTTTGCGTTCCTTTTTCAGATATCTTGTAAAGCATGGTGTAATTACTGACAGCCCGGCTGATTTGATTCTTTCGCCAAAACAGAGAAAGGCTATTCCTGTCTATCTGACAGTTGATGACACATTCAGGCTGCTAAATTTCATAAAGACAGACACCTTGGCCGGCTTGAGGGATTGCGCTATTTTTGAGTCTCTATATTCGAGTGGAATAAGAGTATCTGAGCTTGCGGGATTGAATTTGACTGACGTGGATTTTACGAGCTGTGTTATCCGTGTGTTTGGAAAAGGGGGCAAGGAAAGAATTGTGCCGATCGGCAAAAAAGCTCTTGATGCAATAAAGGCTTATAGAAAAAGGCTGCGCCTGGAACCAGGCATACAAATTGATGAAAGCGGCCCCCTGTTTCTAAACAAAAGCAATGGCCGTCTTACAGTAAGATCTATTGCCCGTATTCTTGACAAGGTTGCAAAAGAATGCGGCCTCTTAATGCCTGTTTCGCCACATGCTTTGCGTCACTCGTTTGCAACACATATGCTTGATGCCGGCGCTGATTTAAGGGTCGTGCAGGAACTCTTAGGGCATAAAAGCCTTTCTACTACACAAAAATATACGCATGTAAGCATAGACAGACTAATGGAAACTTATGACAAAGCCCATCCCAGACGATGATTAATATTGATGAATTCGTAAAAACTCGAATTCATCAGAGGTCAGAGGTCGGAGGTCAGAGGTCGGAGATCGGAGCAAGGATTTATGTTTGTCAATTTATGATTGTAGATTGAAAAGATAGAGCACTTCGGTTCCTCAGCATAAACTCAGCGATTCCATCAATCATCAATCGACAATCGACAATCCAGAGAGGTATAATATGAAATTTCATGGAACGACCATCCTTGCTGTAAGGCATAAGGATAAGCTGGCGGTTGCCGGTGACGGCCAGGTAACTTTGGATAATAATATTATAAAACATCATGCCAAAAAGGTAAGAAAGATTTATAATGATAAAATTATTGTGGGATTTGCCGGAGCAACTGCTGATGCTTTAAATCTTTCTGAACGTTTGGAAGCAAAACTTGAACGTTATAACGGAAACCTGACCCGCAGCGCTGTTGAGTTGGCAAGAGACTGGCGAACAGACAAGTATTTGAGGCATCTTGAGGCAATCATGATTGCCGCAGATGAAACCAGAATGTTTCTTGTCTCAGGCAAAGGTGATGTAATTGAACCTGATGAAGGAATTATGGGCATCGGGTCCGGAGGAGTCAACGCCCAGGCAGCGGCAATAGCACTGATAAGACATACAGATATGGATGCCAGAGCTATTGTGGAAGAAGCTATGAGAATAGCCGGTTCAATCTGCATATTTACAAACGATTCAATAACTATAGAAGAGTTGTAGGAATATATAACTAATATGAGTGAGTTAAAACCATCAGAAATTGTTAAAGAGCTTGATAAATATATTATCGGCCAGCACAAAGCAAAGCGTTCTGTCAGCATTGCATTAAGGAATCGATGGCGAAGGCAGCAGGTCCCGGAAGATCTTCGCGATGAAATTGCGCCCAAAAATATTATACTCATAGGCCCCACAGGTGTGGGAAAAACAGAGATAGCAAGGAGACTATCCAGGCTTACCGATTCACCTTTCACAAAGGTTGAGGCCTCCAAGTTCACCGAGATCGGTTATGTTGGCAGAGATGTTGAATCCATGGTAAGAGATCTTTTGGAGCTCACTGTAAATAGAAGAAAATCAGAAGAGCAGGAGTCTGTGAAGGAAAAGGCGCAGCAGATTGCCGAAGAAAGGATGCTTGACCTTCTTCTTCCAAAGCCGAGCGTGCGGCAAAAGGAAGAGATCAAAATAGCAAAAGAAACCCCGATTGATTTAATAGCGCACAATGATGCTGAATTATCCTCAACAAGGGAAAAGCTTCGCAGAATGCTTCGGGAAGGAAAACTCGATAACCGGTATGTTGACCTCGATGTTTCAGATCGGGCCATGCCGGTTATAGAGATTTTTTCCAGCATGGGGATGGAGGAGATGGGCATTAATTTTAAAGATATGTTGACCGGAATTATGCCCAAAACCTCAAAGAGAAGAAAGGTAAAGGTGCCGGAAGCTTTGATGATGCTGGCACAAGAGGAGGCGCAGAACCTTGTTGATATGGACAAGGTAGTAAACCGGGCAATTGAAAAGGTTGAACAAACAGGAATAATTTTCCTCGACGAGATAGATAAAATTGTCGGCAAGGACGGTGGACACGGCCCCGATGTTTCGAGAGAAGGGGTGCAAAGGGATCTTCTTCCGATAGTGGAAGGTTGCAGCGTTTCAACAAGGCATGGGCCGGTTAAAACAGATCATATACTTTTTATTGCTTCGGGCGCATTTCACACAGTTAAACCTTCTGATTTGATTCCTGAGCTTCAGGGCAGGTTCCCGATCCGGGTAGAGCTTGATTCTCTTGGCCGGAAGGAGTTTGAAAGGATACTTATTGAGCCAAAAAATGCCCTGCTTCTTCAATATATCGCCCTTTTAAAGACCGAAGGGGTTGATGTGGTTTTTTCAGATGATGCGGTCTCAGAAATAGCAATGATGGCTGAAGAAGTTAACAACATGACCGAAAATATCGGGGCAAGAAGACTCCATACACTTATGGAATATCTCCTTGAAGAGATTCTTTTTAATGCCCCTGATATGAAAGGCCAGAGGATAGTAATTGACGGAAATTATGTAAAGGATAAGTTAAAGGATATCAAAGGCGACGAGGATTTTAGCAGATATATCCTTTAATAGAATAATTTTGATGCTCTCGTAAAAAGTCTAAAAATCAATATTTACGAAACGTGTTAAGTGTTAAGTGTTAAGTATTTGATATGACAATTAAATGTTTTATCTTAACACCTAACACTTAACACCTAACACCTGATGAATTCGACTTTTTAGGATTGCATCAATTTTAAATTAAACATTCATAACTCATAACTTAAAATTAGAGCGCAGCGATTCATTATGACTCCGAATGTTGCAGACATACTCATTGAAGCCCTTCCCTATATTCGCCGTTTTTACGGCATTACCATTGTAATTAAATACGGCGGGCATGCAATGGTTGACGAGCAGTTAAAGGCCGATTTTGCCCAGGATATCACTCTGTTGAAATTTATTGGTCTAAACCCTGTTGTTGTGCATGGCGGTGGCCCGCAGATCAACTTGGTCCTTGACCAGATGGGGATACACCCAAAGTTTGTCAGAGGAATGCGTCTTACTGATGAGCAGACTATGGATGTTGTGGAGATGGTATTGGGAGGCAAGGTAAACAAGGCGATTGTCGCTGGAATTAATCAACAAGGGGGAAAAGCGGTCGGCTTAAGCGGCAAGGATGGAGGACTTATCTCTGCAAAAAAACTCCATATCAAATATCAAAAGGATGCTGATAAGCCGCCTGAAATAATCGATCCGGGTCTGGTGGGGCAGATTACACATATTAACCCTGATATTATCAATACCTTGACTAAACAGGATTTTATTCCAATTGTTGCTCCGGTCGGAGTCGGGGATTCCGGCGAGACATTCAACATCAATGCGGATCATGTGGCAGGCAGGATAGCCGTGGCGCTGAACGCAGGACGTCTTATTTATCTTACAGATGTTGATGGAGTGCTTGATGCCTCGGGCTTAGCAATATCTTCAATCAATGCTGAAAAGATAAATAGCATGATTAAAGATAAAACCGTTTCCGAGGGGATGATTCCAAAGCTTGAGTGCGCCTTAGATGCGTTGAAAAACGGGGTTGAAAAGGTTCACATTATTAATGGATGCAAGCGTCATTCAGTACTGCTGGAGCTTTTTACCGATAAAGGGATCGGAACTGAAGTTACAATATGAAAACCAACATAATAAATATGGCCGATAAGGTTATAGCAAAAACATATAACAGGTTTCCGATTGTAATCACAAGGGGCAAAGGATGCACTGTCTGGGACAGCGAAGGACACGCCTATACCGATTTTGTAGCGGGAATCGCCGTTTGCAACCTTGGCCATGCGCATCCAGGAGTGTCAAAAGCTCTATCAGATCAGGCAAATATCCTTTTTCATGTGTCGAACCTTTACTATACGGTTCCCCAGGTAGAGCTTGCGTCATGGCTTGTCGACAACAGTTTTGCAGACAGGGTTTTTTTCTGCAACAGCGGCGCTGAAGCAAACGAGGCTGCAATAAAGTTAGCCAGAAAGTATTTTAATGACAAAGGTAATCCGCAGCGCAACAGGATAATTGCTGCGGAGAAATCTTTTCACGGCCGCACTATGGCCACCCTTTCTGCTACAGGCCAGGCCGGGATCAGGCATGGTTTTAACCCCTTACTCGGAGGTTTTGATTTTGTGCCATTTAACGATATTGATGCGCTAAAAAATAAAATCAAGCCCTCTACATGTGCAGTTCTTATAGAGCCTGTCCAGGGTGAAGGAGGAGTTCGTTGCCCTGATGCCGAATACCTTAAAGATGTGAGGCGGCTTTGTGATAAAACAGGGGCTTTGCTAATTTTTGATGAAATACAGACAGGAATGGGTCGTACAGGCAAGCTTTTTGCTTATGAGCACTTCGGGATTGAGCCGGATATTATGACATTAGCCAAAGCTCTTGCTAATGGATTGCCCATAGGCGCCATGCTGGCTAAAGAGCATATAGCCGCGGCATTCGGGCCGGGTTCGCATGCATCGACATTTGGAGGCACGCCGGTTATTACAGCCGCTTCACTTGAGGTTGTCAGGACTCTTGTCAGGGAAAGGGTTATAGACCATTGCTTACAGATCGGGGCCTATTTTAAGGAAAGACTTTTGTGGCTGAAACACAGGCATGATTCCATTACTGATGTTCGCGGGATCGGTTTGCTGCTTGGAATAAAGCTTAAAACAGATGGCGGGCCTGTTGTAAAAAAATGCATGGAAAAAGGGTTCCTGATAAACTGCATTCAGGGTAATATTTTACGATTTATCCCCCCCCTTATCATAAAAAAGGATGAGATAGATCCCCTGATAATATGTCTGGATGAGATATTATGAGAGGTTGCGTTGAAAAAAGACATACTAACCCTTTTAGACCTGTCCAAAGAAGACTTTGAGATCTTCTTTAAGCGGGCGTTTGAGCTTAAAAAAAATCATAATAAAAGGATTTCCGGCAAGTTGCTCGCCGGGAAAACACTGGGCCTTATTTTCGACAAGCCTTCGACACGCACCCGTCTGTCTTTTGAGGCAGCAATGGTTCAGCTTGGCGGAACTTCTATATTTATCAGCGCCAAAGATACTCAGATCGCCAGGAATGAGCCGGTAATGGACACTGCCAGGGTTCTTTCAAGATACCTGGACTGCCTGGCTATCAGGACATTTTCTCAGGATTTGCTGAATGAGTTTGCAGAGTATGCTGCTATCCCGGTAATAAATGCCCTGACCGATCTATACCATCCGTGCCAGGTTTTAAGCGATCTTTTGACAGTGATAGAGCACAAAGGAACTTACAAAGATCTGAAAATAGCATGGGTCGGAGATGGCAATAATGTGGCTCATTCATGGATAAACGCTACGGCTGTTCTTGGGCTGAATCTTACATTAGCCTGTCCTGAAGGATATTACCCTGATAGCAGAATTGTCGAAAAAGCGCTTGAGAGAAAGTGCGGCAAGATTATGATAACGTCGGATCCTGTTGAGGCGGCAAAAGATGCCGACGTAATATATACCGATGTATGGGCAAGCATGGGACAGGAGAGTGAGCAAACCGAAAGAAAGCAAGTGTTTAAGCCTTTTCAGGTAGATAAAGAGCTTGTTAATAAGGCCTCGAAAGATGTTATAGTAATGCACTGCCTGCCGGCTCACAGGGGTGAAGAAATTAGCGAAGAGGTGCTGGAGGGGCCTAATTCGGTTGTTTGGGACCAGTCTGAAAACAAACTTCATATGCATAAGGCGGTGCTTGAAGTGCTGATGGCATAGAGCGTGGAGCGTAGAGCGTGGAGCCGGGTAAAGGAGTCGATTTTGTCTGATAAAATAAATAAGGTGGTTTTGGCCTATTCGGGCGGCCTTGACACATCGGTTATATTAAAATGGCTTATTGAGACATATGATTGCGAAGTGATCACATTTTCAGCCGATTTAGGGCAGGAAGAGGAGCTTGATCATTTAGAAGAAAAAGCTTTAAAGACCGGCGCTAAAACGGTTTATATAGATGATCTTAAGGAGACCTTTGTTAAGGATTATGTATTTCCGGCATTTCGCGCAAATGCCGTTTATGAGAGCCAGTATCTTTTGGGCACATCCCTTGCCAGGCCCCTTATAGCAAAGCGACAGATTGAGATAGCGCAGATAGAAGGGGCGGACGCCGTAAGCCATGGAGCTACCGGAAAGGGAAATGACCAGGTGCGATTTGAGCTGAGCTATCTCGCGCTTAATCCGGATATTAAAATCATCGCTCCGTGGCGGGAATGGACGCTTAACTCTCGCACATCCCTTATGAAATTTGCCGAAACCCACGGCATACCTGTTCCGACAACCCCGGCAAAACCTTATAGCTCTGACAGAAACCTCCTTCATATAAGTTACGAAGGCGGCGTGCTTGAAAATCCATGGAAGGAACCGCCTGAGAATATGTTTACGTTGACTGTTTTGCCCAAGGACGCGCCTGACAAGCCCGAAATAATTGAAATAACATTTAAGCATGGTGATCCGGTCGCAATAAACGGCAAAGAGCTGTCGCCGGCAAATCTGCTTAAGGAGCTAAACAGGCTGGGCGGCCGCAGTGGCATAGGCAGGGCAGATATAGTTGAAAACCGCTTCATTGGCATGAAATCCCGTGGAGTATATGAAACCCCCGGCGGCACTATATTGAGAACAGCCCACATAGCGATTGAGTCGATTACCATGGACAGAGAGATAATGCATCTTAGGGATTCTTTGATACCAAAATATTCTGAGATCATATATTATGGTTTCTGGTTTTCACCTGAGATGAAGCTTCTGCAGAATATGATAGACCAGACCCAACAGAATGTTTCAGGGGTTGTGCGCTTAGAACTATATAAGGGGAACTGCCGTGTTCTTGGGCGCAAATCTGATCGGTCCCTTTACAGTGAGAATTTTGCAACATTTGAGAAAGACAGCGTCTTCAGCCAGAAAGATGCCGAAGGCTTTATCCGGCTTAATGCGCTAAGATTGCGTATTCAAAAGATGATACAAAACAAATCCTAATAAACACTACGTTATAAGGGGTTACAGATGACCGAAAAGCTCTGGGGTGGCAGATTTTCAGAAAAGACAGATAGAGGCGTAGAGATTTTTACCTCTTCAATAGATGTAGATAAACGGCTTTATGCTTATGATATTGAAGGCAGTATCGCTCACTGCAGTATGCTTGCAAAGCAGTCGATTATTACAGAAGAGGATGCTTCATTAATAATCCAGGGCCTTGGCGAGATAAAAAGGGAAATCGAGAGAGGAAAATTCCGGTTTGATGAAGGCCTGGAAGATATCCATATGCATATTGAATCCAGACTTCTCCAGGTAGCCGGAAAGGTTGCGCAGAAGCTTCATACTGCAAGGAGTCGTAACGATCAGGTGGTCCTGGATGTGCGTATGTACCTGAGAGATGAGACTGCAAAGATTATTAAAAACCTCGTTAATCTGAAAAAAGGTATTTTGTTGTTTGCCAGGGACAACATTGATACGATTTTGCCTGGGTATACCCATCTGCAGAGAGCGCAGCCGGTGCTTTTGGCTCACCATATGATAGCCTACTATGAGATGTTTTTGCGCGATGCAAACAGATTTAGAGACTGCCTGAAACGGATAAATATAATGCCACTTGGAAGCGGAGCCCTTGCCGGCACAACGTTTCAGATCGACAGAGATTACACGGCCAAGCTTCTTGGATTTAAAGAGGTATCTAAAAACAGTATAGACTCTGTGTCGGACAGGGATTTTATCATCGAATTTTTATCAGCGGCAAGTATATGCATGATGCATTTCAGCCGTTTGTCGGAAGAATTGATTTTATGGTCCACGGCTGAATTCGGTTTTATCGAGCTTCCTGATTCATTTGCCACAGGAAGCAGCATCATGCCTCAAAAAAAGAACCCTGATGTACCTGAACTGATCCGTGGGAAAACCGGTCGTGTTTTTGGAAACCTGATGGCCATTTTATCCATTATGAAGTCATTGCCGCTTGCCTATAATCGCGATATGCAGGAGGATAAAGAACCGTTGTTTGATACGGTTGACATTTTAAAAGCCTGCATTGATATATGTTCGTCCATGATTCCCAGGCTGAAAATCAACAAAGAGGCAATGCATAAGGCCGCAACTAAAGGGTTTCTAAATGCAACAGATTTAGCCGATTATCTTGTAACGGCAGGAATGCCGTTTCGGCAGGCCCATACATGCACAGGCAAGGCAGTAAGTTATGCGCTGGATAAGGATAAAGAGCTGCATGAACTTACACTAAAAGAGTTAAAATCCTTTTCAACCCTTATTGAAAAGGATATTTTTAATATTTTAAGCATAGAGCAGGTGATAAGCCGCAGGAAATCTTTTGGCGGAACCGCCAAAGAAAATGTAATGGCTGCTATACAGGAGGCGGAAAAGAGTCTTAATGTTTTGGAACAGGATGATAAATAAAGGTTTTGGCAAAAGTCTAATCGCAATATTTTCAATTCTGATCTGCATTGTTGTTTTTTTTCCGGGATGCGGCAGAAAGGCGCCGCCTGTCCCTCCCGGTCAGGCCAGGCCGCCTGCAGTCGATGATTTAAGCTCAAGCATAGATAGGGATATGTTCGAGCTTGCCTGGACTATTCCTGATGAAAATAGGAAGATCGCATCAGCTTTGAAACGAGCAACACCCCCCTAAATCCCCCCTTGAGGGGGGACTAAGGGGGGTGTTTTAACCAGCAACCAGCAACGAGCAGAAATTTATGCATCATTTTCAATACCGCGGCAATGAAATGTATTGCGAAGATGTTCCGATACAGATAATTGCTCAAAAAATCGGCACCCCCTTTTATTTATACAGCCATGCTACATTAAAGCGTCATTTCCTTGTCTTTCATGATGCTTTTGACGGCATTGAAAGGCTGATATGTTTCTCTGCCAAGGCGAATACAAACCTGGCTGTATTAAAACTGTTTGCAGACCTTGGAGGCGGCCTGGATATTGTTTCACGCGGGGAGCTTTTCCGGGGATTAAAAGCCGGGATTTCGCCTGAAAAAATTGTTTATTCAGGTGTTGGAAAGCGCATAGATGAAATCGACTATGCCCTTTGTAAAAACATATTGATGTTTAATGTCGAGTCCTTTGAGGAGCTTGAGCTTATAAACCAGAGAGCCGGCCGGCTTAAATTAAAAGCGCCTGTAGCCATTAGAGTAAATCCAGACGTTGACCCTAAAACCCATCCCTATATTTCAACCGGCCTTAAAAAAAATAAATTTGGCGTGGACTATAAGACGGCAATTGAAGGGTACAAAATTGCAAACAGGCTAAAAAACATAAAGATAATTGGGATTGACTGCCATATCGGATCGCAGATTACCGAAACCGGGCCCTTTGAGGATGCTCTCAAGAGCATCAAGATGTTGATAGATGAAATAAAAGACCTCGGCATAGAGATCAGATATCTTGACATGGGTGGAGGGCTGGGAATAACCTATCACGATGAATTACCTCCTCAGCCAGATGAATATGCCGGATCCATAATTAAACAACTTAAAGGAATGCAGATTAAACTGATACTGGAACCAGGCAGGGTTATTGTCGGAAATGCAGGAATACTGGTTACGAAGGTTCTTTACAAAAAATCGGACGATGCAAAGGAGTTTGTTATAGTTGATGCGGGCATGAATGATCTGATGCGTCCGGCATTATATAAAGCTTTTCATAACATAGAGCCGGTTGTTAAATCTGAAGGCAAATCGATAATTGCAGACATCGTAGGGCCTATTTGTGAAACAGGTGATTTTCTGGCTCTTGACCGTAAAATTGCCGACGTCAAAAACGGGGATTTTCTTGCGGTCATGAGCGCTGGAGCATACGGATTTACCATGTCATCAAATTACTGTTCCAGGCTGCGGGTACCCGAAGTTATGGTAAAGGATGACCGGTTTTATATTGTAAGAGCCCGGCAGGAATACGCAGATCTTATTGCAGGCGAGTCAATACCGCCATTTTTAGAAAATTAATTATGAAACATATCGAATTCTTTAAAGCAAGCGGCAGCGGCAACGATTTTATCATAATTGACAACAGGGACAGGATTATTGATGAAAAAAATCTGAAAAATTTTGTCGCAAATGTGTGCCGCAGAAAGATGTCTGTAGGAGCCGATGGATTAATACTTGTAGAGCGCTCTGATCTGGTTGATTTTAAGTGGCGTTTTTTTAATTCTGACGGAAATCCTGCTGAGATGTGCGGAAACGGAGCAAGGTGCGTTGCGCGTTTTGCATATTTAAACAGGATCGCCGGCTCTAAGATGTCCTTTGAAACAGATGCGGGAATCGTTTCCGCACAGGTTACAAACGACCTGGTTAAGATTAAGATGCCTGACCCTGTGGATCTTAAAATCGATTACTGCCTTGAGCTTAAAAAGAGCTCTTTAACTATCAGCAGTGTCAACACAGGCGTTCCTCATGTAGTGATTATTATTGACAGCATTGACGATGTCGATGTTCTCAACCTTGGCGCTGAGATACGGTTTCACGAGGGGTTCGCTCCTGCCGGAACAAATGTAAATTTCATATGCCCGCAGCAGGATGGTGTTATCGCCATACGGACCTATGAGCGCGGAGTTGAAGGTGAAACCTTAGCCTGCGGCACAGGCTCGGTAGCAGGGGCTGTTGTAATAGCAAAAAAATTAAAAATTAAATCTCCTGTTAATATAAAAACTAAAAGCGGGCAGCATCTTTATATCTACTACAAGGAAAAGCAAGGCATTTTTTACGATGTTTATCTGGAGGGGGATGCCCGCATCATTTACAGGGGCGATCTCAGAAAGGATGCCTGGATGTTTGAGGAATAAAAAAGAGAATGATCAGAATCGAAAAATCTGACAGATTAAAAAACCTGCCGCCATATCTGTTCAAGGAGATAGACAGGCAAAAGGAAGAGGCTGGAAAACGCGGGATCGATATCATTGACCTGGGCGTAGGCGATCCTGATATGCCGACGCCGCCTCATATAATTGAAGCCTTACACATGGCGGCATTAAATCCGGGAAATCATAGATATCCATCATATACAGGTATGGATGATTTCAACAAGGCGGTTGCGCGATGGTACAAGCGCAGATTCAATGTAGATCTTGATTATAAAAAGGAGATTGTTACGCTTATCGGATCCAAGGAAGGAATAGCCCATATACCCCTTGCCTTTATTAATCCTGGCGATGTGGCCCTTGTAACAAGTCCCGGATATCCGGTCTATGATATTGGCGTCAGGTTTGCAGACGGTCAGACCTATTTTATGGATCTGTTAAAGGAAAACAATTTTTTGCCGGATCTTGATGCTGTGCCCGACGAGATTGTCGGAAAAGCAAAGATGATGTTTATTAATTATCCCAACAATCCAACATCTGGGGTGGCGACAGATGAATTTTTTCAAGAGGTGGTTTCCTTTGCAAAAGCAAACAATATTATTGTGTGCCATGATGCTGCTTACACCGAGTTGGCCTTTGATGGTTACAGACCGATTAGTTTTCTTGAAACAGAAGGGGCTAAGGAGGTAGGAATAGAGTTTCATTCACTTTCAAAGACATATAATATGACGGGCTGGCGCATTGGGTTTGCGGTCGGCAGGGCCGAGGCAATACAGGCCCTCGGCCAGGTAAAAAGTAATATCGATTCAGGTGTGTTCCAGGCAATCCAGATGGCGGGCATAGCTGCCATGGAAGGGGACCAGACCTGTTTAAAAGAGACAAACAGGGAATATGCGTCCCGCCGTGATATATTAGTTGAAGGTCTTGTTAATCTTGGATTTTCGGTGCAAAAACCCAAAGCCACATTTTATCTATGGATTGAGGTTCCCCAGGGATATTCTTCGGCAAAAACGGCAAGCCGTCTTCTAACAGAGGCAGGCATAGTTGTAACCCCCGGTAATGGATTCGGAGCCGCAGGGGAAGGGTATATAAGAATAGCATTAACTGTGGACAAAGAAAGGTTAAAAGAGGTTATTGAAAGAATCAATTCAATCGGCTTTTAAATGAACCAGGGACACATTGCATATATTTCCGTAGGATCAAATATTGGAAACAGATTTGAAAACTGCAAAAATAGCCTAACCTCTCTGACAGAATCGAAAATATCTATTATAAGGGGCAGGTCTCCTTTTTACATGACCGAACCGGTTGATTATATAAATCAGGATTGGTTCGTAAACCTTGTTGTAAAGATTGAGACCAGATTCAATCCTTTCCGGCTTTTAGATAAACTAAGGTTAATTCAAAGCAATGCAGGTCGCAATTATGATGTGGAAAGGTTTGGCCCCAGGATTATTGATCTTGATATCATTATGTATGACGATTTTGTAATAAATTCACCCGAGCTGATAATTCCTCATGCCAGGATGCATAAAAGACGCTTTGTGTTAAAGCCTTTTTGTGATATAGATCCACACATTGTTCATCCTGTTTTAAAAAAGGATATGCAATACCTATTAGACAGCCTGGATGATGGGCAAATAGTAAGAGAGCTGAAAGAGCAGGATTTGATATAAATGCGGTATTTAATAATATTAGGATTAATATACTTTGCATACCGGACGCTTAAGTCTTGGATGTTACCAGGCGGACCATCGAAAACTAAAGTTTCCCGCGAGCCTGCCGGTGAAATTGACGATGTAATGGTAAAAGATCCTTATTGCGAGGTATATTTCCCAAAGAGAAACGGGGTGCATTTAACGATTGATGGAAAAGATCTGTATTTTTGCGGCACAGAATGCAGGGACAAATTTATTGCAGCACGTTCGAAAAGGGACGTTTAGGAGGCTTTAACAGATGAAATTTTTTATAGACACAGCTAATATTGATGAAATAAAGGAAGCGAACGACATGGGAATGGTGGACGGAGTTACCACCAATCCCAGCCTGGTCGCAAAAGAGGGTCGTGATTTTGAAGAACTTATTAAAGAGATTTGCGAAATTGTGGATGGCCCTGTAAGCGCTGAAGTTATAAGTCTCGATACCAAAGGCATGGTCAAGGAGGCGCGACATCTTGCGGCTCTTCATGATAACATAGTGGTTAAAATTCCCATGACGGTTAATGGAATAAAGGCTACACGACAACTTTCAGAACAGGGAATTAAGACAAATGTCACTCTGGTTTTTTCGCCGCTTCAGGCCCTGATGGCGGCAAAAGCAGGAGCTACTTATGCAAGCCCTTTTATCGGTCGACTCGATGATCTGTCTAATGAGGGTATGGTTCTGGTAGATCAGATGGTTGAAATTTACAGTAATTATGCATTTGATACAGAGATTATTGTGGCAAGTATAAGAAATCCGATCCACGTGCTTGATGCAGCGTTAAGCGGCGCCGACATTGCTACAATACCCTTTAATGTACTCGCCAAGTTCGCCGCTCATCCACTGACAGACAAAGGGATTAAGACCTTTCTTGAAGACTGGAACAGGGCAAAGAAGTAATCAAATAGAATGCTTTCTAAAGACAAAATAATAAGTTGGTTGAGCCATCCCAATAGATTGACTCTATACCGTATAGCGGCAATACCGGGCATTGTCCTTTTGTTGATGTTTCCAAACAGGTTTTGCACATTTATCGCGGCCCTTTTGTTCAGCGCGGCGGCAATTACCGATTATCTGGATGGCTATTTTGCAAGACGCCGGGGACTTGTGACCAATTTTGGAAAGATTATGGACCCGGTTGCCGACAAGCTCCTGGCTTCTTCGGCCTTTATCATGCTCTCCTATCTTGGCTGGGTTCCTGGATGGATTGTTTGCATAATTATAGGCCGCGAAATTGCCGTAACCGGCCTGCGTAATTTTGTTGTTGAAGACAAAGAGGATATTGCCGCATCCAGCCTTGGGAAATATAAAACAGGGTTTCAGATAGCAGCTATAATACCTCTTTTATTCCATTATCCTTATTTTGGAGTAAATTTCCATGCAATCGGGACCATGTTTTTATGGGCAGCGCTGGTATTAACGGTCTGGTCGGGCCTTGATTATTTTATAAAGTTCAAAAAGTATCTCAAAATTTAATCCGATTTTTTGTTGACAAAATTGATATTTTTGTAAAATATCCATATACCTGAGCGGGAATAACTCAGCGGTAGAGTGCGACCTTGCCAAGGTCGAAGTCGCGGGTTCAAATCCCGTTTCCCGCTCCACTTTATTGGCGGCATAGCCAAGTGGTAAGGCAGCGGTCTGCAAAACCGCTATTCACCAGTTCGAATCTGGTTGCCGCCTCCACAAAATTCAGCCCATCTACCGTTGATAATTACTTCAAAAGGAGACCAAGATGGCGACTCCCACTAAAAGCTCAGGAATGACATTTAATGTTCTGATCGGCAAAAAGGAAAAAGTTTATGTGGCGCATTGTTTAGAGTTAGATATCGTGACCACAAGCACAAGGATAAAAGACGTCAAGAAAGAAATGGGAGAATTGATTATCGCCCAAGTGGATTATGCATTCAGCAACGACAATTTAGAAAATCTTTTTCGTCCAGCCCCGGCGAACGTATGGAAAACATTCTATGATTGTGAAGAACAGGCTGAAAAACGGATTAAATTAAAATCTGTATTTAAGAAAAAAATTAATGAATTTGTGCCCCCCTGGATTATAGCTAAGACATGTACTACAGACAAACTTTGCCATGTCTAAAAAGAAGCCTCTTAAGTACAGAAAATTGCTTAAACAATTAAAACCTTATGGCGTTAAGGTAATGGCAAAACGTGGCAAAGGCTCCGAAGTGATATTACTTAAACCTTCCGAAGCCGGGTCAAAAAATGGGCCTCAATATCCTCTCAAACACCATTCAGATAGTGACGAATATCATGTTGCTGTGATCAATGCCATTCTAAGACGGTTCAATATTGATGAAAATGACTTTTGGGAATAGATTTTTGTGATGCATATTTCAAAATCCTTTTCCGACACATGTCCTCTTGGTGCTGCTACCAGAAATTTCCCGTTTGGTTTTATCAATTTATATATCGCAGAAAAAAGCCGGAAGCATCACAAAGAACAAGCGTAAAGCCAAGTTTGAAAAGCTCACAGATAAAGAAGTTTCTCAAATGGAAGGATGTGTCCGCTTGAGAATAACGCATCGGAAAAAAGCCTACAGATCAAATATAACCTCTTACTGAACTCGACGGGCTACAAATCGTTACAGGTCACCTGTCTGCGCCTGCCTGTGCGTATACGCACGCAGACAGGTGCATCGCACAGGCAGGTCGGTAAATCTGTAATTCGAGGCGAGAAGCTGGCAAAGGCTAAGAAATATTCGCTAACTGACAAATAAGTTGATAAGTTGGGTACGTCCCTTAAGCCCCTTATTTTCGCAAGACTATGAATGAATTTTTAAAAATAAAACCAGTTATACATGAAGCATTTGGAGACAATATTGAATTGTTTCCGAGTGTAAATGAATTATTTGAATTGGAATTGGCACATTTAGAGTATAAGTGTTTACCTAAAGACCAATTATTAAAAAGAACCGCTTACATAAAATCTATTGATAATCAGTTTTCAAAGCATTATTTGTTGTATTCACGACAACCCGAAACATTACATGAAAACAGGTCGGCATCAACTCAGGCATACTTTGAAGAAGGACAGTTTTCAACAGGTTATGCAACACACGGTTTGTTTCCATATCGTGGCAAATTTCACCCGCAACTAATAAAAGGATTGATAAATATTTTAGGAATCGAAAACGGGGAAACTATTTTAGACCCAATGGCTGGAAGCGGAACCACAAATATAGAAGCCGCTTTAATGGGAATTAACTCTTGCGCTATTGATGTAAGTCCCTTTTGTCAATTGATGATAAAAACAAAATATGAAGCCTTGACTATTGATTTAAATCTATTGAAAAAATTGGACTGACCCCCATAAGTTGCACAGATCAGAGTGATGCAATTAGAGTACTCTGACAGGGGTTTTGGGTTAATGTTATCATAGCTTCAAATTCACAAGGAGGTCGATATCCCAGGGAAGAATGTAACCGTTTCTGGTTATACACATCTTCAATGAAATAGGGAATTCTTTTTTGAACATCTGCCATGGTTTGATATTCCCAAAGGTAAACCTCCTCAGATTTCAAGGTTTTCATGAAACTCTCGGCATAGGCATTATCATAAGGGTTTCCCTTCCTGCTCATGCTGATCTGAAAACCATAGATTTTAAGCTCTTTTACATACTCAGAAGAGGCATACTGTACACCGCGATCCGAATGGTGAATGCAACCTGGTTCGGGCTGTCTGTCCTGTATAGCCATATGCAAAGCATCCAGTGTAAGGTTTGTATCGATATGCTTTGACAAGGCGTAGCCGACGGCTTTTCGTGAATATGCGTCCAGAATAACCGCCAGATAAACAAAACAGGTCAGGATATGAATGTAGGTAATATCGGCCACCCAGAGCTGATTGATGGCGTTTATATCCAGTTCCTTAACGAGGTTTGGATAAATCTGAAAGCCGTGGTTGCTGTTGGTTGTTGCAATCCATTTCTTCTTCCTGGGATGACACAGCCATCCCTTTTCACGCATGATCCGTAATACCTTCTTGTGGTTCACTATCCATCCTTCACGCTGAAGCTGTTTCGTAACCCGTCGGTATCCATAGCGGGAAAATTCCAAACATATGTCGCTCATACGCGCTTTTAGAACATTATCAGATGATTTTCCCTTTGTCTCATAGTAATAGCTTCTTCGTGGCAGTTTCATGAGTTCGCACCCCCTTTGAATGCTTTGGACAAGGGTGCAATTCTCGGCAACGAACTCTTTCTTTTCTCGGTTTGTTTCAAGCTGTTTCTCACAGCTTTTTTTAAAAACTCATTCTCAAGAGTTACTTTGCCAAGCAGACGCTCCAGCTCTCGTACCCTGGTAGCCAATTCGGCTTCTTTGGAAGGCTCGGCATTCAGCTTACCCTCAGCGTATTGGTTTTTCCATCTATGAAGCAAACCGGAAGACATGTCAGGCTTAGGCCATGGATAATCACGGCCTTTTATAAAAATATCCTTGAGTTTGGCAGCAAAAAAGATTATCAATTGTATCGGTTATTGAGGACCATTCCTTGATCCTCTTTTTGTGAAAGGGCGGTAGGTTCCGTCAA
>JAPVVG010000187.1 GCA_028571455.1 Desulfobacteraceae bacterium
AACAAATGTCATCCACAATATCTTAAAGTCAAAAACAAACGATTTATTCTTCAGACCCGCCTGCCATTGCAAGCTCGCCCGCCAGCCAAGCAAGGCGAGGCGGCCTGGGGCACGAGCGGGCAGGTAATACTCATCAAACTCCACCTTCACCGGAATCGACAATACATCCCTGCCGTTTACCTGCGCCCATCCGGTAATCCCCGGGATGAGCTTATGTATTCCCTTCCCGGTTCGAAGCTCAATTAGATCATCCTGATTATACAGAGCCGGACGCGGCCCTACAAAACTTATATCCCCCTTTAAAACACTATAAAGCTGCGGCCATTCATCCGTGTAATCTGTGTAATCCGTGTAATCTGCGGACTAAGGGTCAATAGTAGACTTGACCCCATTTCTTTTCAGATCACAGGCAACAACGTAATTGTCCCTTGATCGCAATTCATTACATAAATTGTTGCCAATAAACCCAGCGCCCCCTGTAACTAATATCTTCATTTAATCCTCCTATCATATAGAGACCTTTGAATTTTGCTTGACATAATAGAGAAACAACATCTAAAATAGTTTAAAAGTTTAATTGTTTAAAGGAGAAGCTATGTCAACGTCAACAATAATGAAGATAAGCCCTCAGGGACAGATTCGTATACCCAAGAAGATTATGATCACTCTCGGGATTGAAAAAGGCGATTATGTTGAAGTGGATGTGGAAGAAAGGCAAATTGTATTAAAACCCAGAAAGCTCATTGATCCTTCGCAGGGATGGTACTGGACAAAAGAATGGCAAAAAATGGAGGCCCGCGTTGATGACGAGATCAAAGAAGGGCATGTGTCGCCAAAATTCAAGACTGCGGAAGAAGGATTAAAATGGTTGAAAAAGTAACAGCCTATCAGTTCAGCAGGCGATTTAAAAAAGAATACACTAATTTGCCCAGAGAAATTCAAAAAACCTTTGATCAAAAGCTGCAACTTCTTCTGCAAGACATGTCCCATCCTTCCCTTCGGGTGAAGCGAATCCAGGGAACAAAGACCCGGTGGGAGGGATCTGTTACCATGAAATATCGGTTCACTTTTGAATTTCTTGAAAACGGATTGATTTTTCGGGCAATCGGAACTCACGATATTCTTAACAGGGAATCTCAATAAGGCACACCGCCCCGCCTTGTCTGTGGCTAAACCAAAAAAACTCTGCAAGTGCGCTTGTCTGCGTCCATTTGTTTACCCTGCCTTGTAGCTCCAGAAGATGGTACTGGGGGTTGACAACCTCCCCCAAGTAAAAAAGCTCATCATGTCCTGCCTTTATTTCACATAGTGCACTTGGGAATTGAATTCACCACGATATAAACTTATAAACTAAAGATGTCCCGGAAGCCATCCCTGAAAAGATTGCAGACAACCCCTCTGGTTTCTTCGAGATTAGGGTAATTGTACCAGTGATTCTATTTCTTGAAGAACAGTGGCCAAATCCGGGGCTGCTGAGGGGATGACGTTATCTTCACTACCGTCATGTTTGTGGTGGGGATAAGTGGAAAGACATAGCTTCTTATGGTGGCCGGTGTTATCGTAACGAAATACCAGATTTTTTGAGGAATCAATGAATTGGTATGCGTACATTAATCGGTCTGCTGTTATTTCAACATCAACAAATTCGCGCAAATGGAAAGTAGAACCATCCACGGAGTAGAGCTCCCCTCTGATAAAGCCTTCGTGTGTGCCACGTTTCTCATACGTGAGATTTGACAGTTGGGTAACAGAACATGCTTCAATAATTCTCTCAATTTGCCGGAAATAGGCTTCAATTCGCAAACCGGATGCCCCTTAGTGTGTCTGCCTTTTCCCGCAGCCGTGTCAACAGCCTAAACTCACCAATCCATTCATCAAAATTTGTGATCTCTTCCATTTTATCGTTTTCGTAACGGGAGATAAACTCTTGAGTTCCAAGGTGGTATTTTTCCTCAAACTCCAAGAGTCTTTGTTCTGTCCGGCGAATGCCTGCTTCCAGTAGACGTAATTCATTAGATAGAGCTCCTTCCACTAGTGGTTTTAGCTGGCATTTGCGTGTAGATACCAATCTGAGATCAGCCATCTTTAATTCCCCTCATAGAATACCATAGCGAATCTTCCTTAACCTGATAAAAATCGAGTCTTTCTTCCAAGCCATCCAGCCTCTTAAGAGGCTTATACATCCATTTCAGGTTGCTTAATATTTTTTATATTATCACGCTCTCAACTTTAGGTCAACAAATCTCCTGTTTCCGGTCTCTACTCGTCATCCATCCATTCCCGCATCATCCATCCATCACGTTTATTCTGCTCTCCGATCTCCGACCTCTGTCCTTCGCCACCTCACCCCAACTCCATACTAAAGAAACCAATAAACCAATGGACGTTATATATTAAAACGAGCAAGGCATAACCTCTTATTATAACACAATAAAAATATATTATCTCCTTGACAAAAAATAACCTCCTGATAGCATAGAGCCGACAAATTTATTAACCCTTAAGCATGCTAAAAGGAGGTTATCATGAGTAATCAAGAGATTATCAGGCGCAAGCAGTTTTGTCAAATTGTAAAAGAAATACATAAGTCTAATGAGTATCTGATAGTCGGTATAGACGTTGCCAA
>JAPVVG010000188.1 GCA_028571455.1 Desulfobacteraceae bacterium
AAACGCGAGACAGGTGTCAGCCACCACTCCACCGCCTGCCATGGGATCAAACACCAGATCGTTCTGATCTGAAAAATAATACAGGATGTGTGCAATCATTTGGGCCGGGATTCGACCAGGCCAATCGTCTCCGAAACGTTTGTCACAATCATTCCAGTTCCACAGATCCCATGTGCGCAGTCCCCAGTTAAGCGCCTTGAATCTATCAAGATCGCTTTTGCCCTCCAACGCAATGGACCAGACCATCGGCTCTGGACAGCCATGCTCTTCAGCTACCTTGTAACAAGCATGTCCTTTGTTCAGAGATTTTTTTATGGATCCAATAAGCCGTGGATTTTCAGAGTACCTCTTTGCGGTCTTGCGATTTATCTTCAACCGTGCGGCTATCCTTTCTACAGGTATACCCATTCGACTCATCATGAAAATGACCATTTCCAGTCTGAAGGAAGGACTGACTCGGGGTCGATTGAGTTCAGTCAGGCTTTCTTTTTTAGCCGCTTTTTCGGCAATACCTTTAATTTCTCTGGCACTCAGATCCCTAAGATCAATTTGAGAAGAATCTTTGCTATCCGGCTCCACCACAGGGTTAGACGACTCCTGGCGATAGGCTGTAACCCTTTGAAATTCTTCTACAGATGCTGCCTTGAGCGTCTCTAACGCCCTGGTCTGCGATCGGTTCAAGCCATCTTGAATCGATATTTTCTGGACCTCTTCAGAAATGTCCATCAGAATCGGAAGGTCATGGCGATAAAATGATCGCCATTCCAAAGGCTTAGGGAGATTTTTAAAGATTTTCTCCACCTGTCCCGCAAATTTGCGGGACAGGGCCTTTGAATGACCAGAAACTTCAGATCCCCTTACCTGGCTTCTCCTTACTGAATCCAACTGCCCTATCAGAGTTTTTACTCGATCTGCTGGGGTTTTGCCCATAGTGGTATATCTTTTATCCTCGATCAGTTCTGCATCCACGATTTCCACGATGGCCTCAATAGCCTCAATCGCGGAAAGATCTTCACGCTGCATGTTCTCAGCGGCCGAGATCCGCCGTGCCCGGAGGTCACCTGCATGAACAACTTGAGCCTGAATGGTCTTTATGTCAGTATAGTCCCGGATGGCCCGTAATCGTCGTTCTCCGGCAATCAGTTCGTAACGTTTCCGGACAGGACGTACGACAATCGGTTCAATGAGGCCCTCTCGTTGAATGCTCGCCCCGAGTTCTTTTAGTTTATCCTCATCAAAATACCTGCGACGTTGATAAGGAGAAGGATCAATGTCTTCAAGCTTGATAACTTTTTGTGCCATAACTGTCTGCGTCTGCTTGCCTCGCCATGAAATCTATGGGACATCCTCAGTTTATAAGTTTATATCGTCAAGAAGTAACTATTGGTTTTCCTTTGCGATTTTTTTACCGCTAATAGCTGTAGGGTTCAACATTGTCTAATTTGTCGAGGATTTTTTTGTTTACCCCTGACATCATTTGTGTTCTGTATTGCTCTCCGCAGGTTTTGCCTCCAGCCGTTTCCGCGCCAATTCAACTGCTTTGTGGAGCTTCTGCTCCAGCAGTTCGCGTTTCGGTAGTTCGGTCATGTATTCGGCCACTTTGATGCCGCTTTTATTTAAATTCGACTGTTTTGGATTCGCCCTTTTTTATTAGCTTTAGTATCTCTGATTGATCCATTACGTTTTTATCCCTTTATTTCTTACAACCTTTTTCAGCGCACAGGATAATGCCCATAGAAGTTCTGCGACAGCTTGTCGCAGTTTTTCATGACTCATATACTGCTCATAACAATCGTTTCATATCCCACAAATTGCGGGTAAAAAACTGTATCATTCAACTGCAAAGGTTTTACTTAAAAATTTGTCCAACATATCTGTTTTTGTTTCGCCGGCCTGCTCAGGCCGCAGGTTGAACTTATTCAGCCTCAAAAAGCGGTAGCCGTAGCTTTCAAGCTCTATCTGGCGGCTGATGTCATAATCAAGGTATCCCTGGGAAAATTATGTTTGGTCACAATGTCGGGGTTTTTTGTATGGTATTCCACGCCGTCATATTCCAGGATCAGGGTCAGCTCATTGTTTGCCCATCGGTAGTTTATGAGTGTTCTAAAATTGAACCTTGTTTCAGTGAATGCCGCAAAGTAGTTGAGGATGTTTGCAGATAATCTAATTGCGCTTTTTTTGTTTGGCATTGGATTTATCCCTCAGGTTCGCCAGATCGATAATTCCTTCAATTCCCTCTTCAGAAATCGCCTCTTGCCGTGGTTTCAGGTATGCTGAGTAGCTCATTGAAAGCCTTTCATAAAAAGTGAAGAATTGACATTATTAACAAAATCATCCGGGATTATAATTGTAATATTAAAGCATAGATAGCGGTTTTGTGTCAATTTGTTCTGTATTGCACATTAAAATCCATGAAAGAGTTTTGTAATCAGCTCAGGAAGCGGTGGGTGAAGAGGGCTTATGGGGCACTCCTCAGTTTATAAGTTTATATTATCAAGAAGTAAATATTTGTTTTCCTTTGTGATTTTTTCACTGCCTATAGCCGCATAAGGGTTTTTGGGTGTGGCGGCCTTGCCTCCGAGTTCGTCGGTTTCATTGTCCATGTCGTCTATGAACTTGTAGATCGTGGTGATAGTTATCTGTTCTACCTGTGATTTTGGGTCCGGGACTTTGCCCGCGAGGATGTCACGAGCGGAATCTATCCGCTTTTTTGTTCCATTATCAAGCATGGTTAGCCTTTTTTGCGTTTTATGCCTCGACGGCCATAGGCAGCTTGTCTTTCCTTTACTATAAAGCCAATCTTCTTGCGTGGTTTCGCAGGCGGTGTCATTAGTTGCCGGATCGCCTCGAAGACGATCTTAAACTGTTCATCATATTTCTTTTCCATTTGTTTCAGCTTACGGGAAAGCTCCACGTTAGAAGCCAGCATTTCGCGG
>JAPVVG010000189.1 GCA_028571455.1 Desulfobacteraceae bacterium
CATTCAGCGAATCTGCTGAAATCCACTGACAATGAATTGGACAGCAATGACCGCAAGCAAAAGTCCCATGAGGCGTGTAACTACTCGAATACCTCCGACGCCCATCATCTTCCGAATCCATTCTCCGAAATAAAAGACAAAGTAAATAGCAAGGCATGCTGTAATAATTACTATAAACAATAAGGGCATGCTAATAGGGATGTCAGGGCGCTGCTGCCACACCAGAACAGCAGTTATGGCGCCAGGCCCTGCAAGCAGAGGGGTTGCAAGCGGCACCAGGGCCACATTCTGCTTTTCAATACCTTCCTGCTCCTCCTTCCGGGTTGTCTTAATTCCACCTGGGATCAAACGAAGCATCTGCAAGGCATAAATAAAAAAAATCAAACCTCCTGCGATCTGAAAAGCCGGAAGGCTTATGTTAAAAAAGCGCAAGATAAAATCGCCGGTTAGTCCGAAAAAAATTAGAATGAGACACGCGGCCAATGAAGCAATTGCCGCCATTTTACGTTTTTCCTTGAGGGTGTTTTGCTCCGTGAAAAGAAGAAAAAATGGAAGATTACCCAGAGGATCCATGATGATAACGAGCGGAATCAGAATTGTTATAACATGCTGTAATGTTTCCATTTACATCCCCCTCCCCCGCCCGCCTCGCAAGCGAGAGCGTTGCGGGCAGGCCTTTGTCCCATAAGCGCTAAGTTATTTTGTAAACGTTCATAGGTTGCATTTATGCCATACAGATAAAAAAACCAATGCCGAATGAAGAAACAAAGGTTCACGGTTCAAGGTTCAAGGGTTCATGGTTCAACGGTTCTGACCTCTGATCTCTGACGTCTGACCTCTGTTTCTTCATCTTTTCCCATTTAACGTTCGATGTTGGACGTTCGATATTCGGAGAGGGGAAATCTGACTTTTTTAGAGAACTTTGGACTATCAAGCTTATAAGAGTCTGCCAAAAACAGCCTCGTTGCCATACACTTTATCAATCCTGGCCTGAACAATATGATTTTTCAGATTATCTTTACCGCTTACAAAAACAGGAACATAGTTTGAAGTTATTCCTTTCAAATGGCCTGTAGATCTTGATCGTGTGCCTTCTATTAAGAGCTGCACCTTTTTCCCGATTAATTTTTTGTAAAACTCCATTTTCTTATTATTTCCCATCTCTCGCATTTTCAGGCACCTGTCCTTGATCACCTGTGATGGAACCTTGTCCGGATAGCTGTTTGCAGGGGTACCCTTGCGCCCGGAAAACGGGAAAACATGCAGATAGGTTACGGGTAATTTTTCTATTAATGAATATGTATTTTCAAAGGCCTTCTCGGTTTCGCCTGGAAATCCTATCAAAGTGTCAACGCCTATCGCCGCATCTGGAATCATTTCATGAATTCTAATCACCATGTCTCTGAAAAAAGACCGTGAATAGTGCCTGTGCATTCTTTTTAAGATTAGATCATCTCCGCTCTGCAAAGGAATATGAAAATGATGACAAAAAATATCGGATTCAGCCACTATTTTTATAATATCTTCAGTAAGTTCAGTTGGTTCTATTGAGCTAAGGCGCACACGATCAATTGGCCGCAAAAATTTTATCTGTTTTAACAGGCCGGTCAGGGTGGTCGGCAAAACAAGATCGAGTCCATAATGGCCGAGATGTATCCCTGAAAGAACTACTTCTCGATATCCGGACCTTTTTAAAAGTTTAATGTTATCCAACACCTTTTCAAGGGGCATGCTCCGGCTTCGTCCCCGCGTATAAGGCACAATACAGTATGTGCAAAAGCTGTCACAACCATCCTGTATTTTAATAAAGGGTCTTGTTCTGTTTGCGAATCCAGTTACCGGCATTGAGCGGAACTCTGGTTCCTGGCTGATATCGCTCCACATTAACAAAGGACCGAATTCAGGCAAAGGAATATGTTTTGCCATTCTGGATATCATCTTTTCAGGAATTGTATGCTTATCGGCATGACCTATAATATAATGCACACCATTTATCTTTTTAATTTCATCGGGTTCTATCTGCGCATAACAACCTGTAACAACTATGCATGCGTTTGGGTTGGATCTAATTGCCTTGCGGACGGCCTGTCTTGACTGCATGGATGCTTTTTGGGTCACGACGCATGTATTGATTATGAACAGATCTGCGTTTTCTTTGCTGCGCGCAGCGCTCCATCCATTTTCTGTCAAATATTGAGCTATGGCTTCAGATTCGTACTGGTTTACTTTGCAGCCCAAAGTTGTGAAGTTAAATATCGGCATAAATTACTCGCCCGATGTGATCCATCCGCCGCCAAGAACTTCATTGCCGCGATAAAATACAGCCCCCTGACCAGGACTTATCGCGGATTGAGGGCTTTCAAACCTGACAACTGCCTTATTGCCGCCGTCTGGAAACATGGTGGATGAAACAGCTTTGTGGCGATATCTCACACGTGTATAAACTTTAATCCCGCCGGAGCGGGATTCTTTATTTATCCAGTTTATGCCCGCCACCCTGCATTCTGATGTGATTAAACTGTCTTTAAATCCAACAACAAGCCGGTTTTGCTTTCTATCTATTCTAACAACATAATAAGGCTCAGAAGCGGGGAGGTCTATGCCGCGTCTCTGGCCTATGGTAAAAAGATGCAGCCCTTTGTGTTTTCCTATTATGTTGCCGTCAATATCTTCTATAAGACCTGGCTGCGGTATTAAACTTTTTTGCAGCGCAATGAATTCCCCATAGGTTTTCCCCTTAATAAAGCATATGTCCTGGCTCTCCTGCTTGATAAAATAATCCAGTTTATGCTCCTTTGCCAGTTTTATTACTTCTGTCTTTGTCATCATGCCGAGCGGGAAACAGGCACGGGCAAGCTGTTTCTGTGACATAAAAGCAAGAAAATAAGACTGGTCTTTTTTCAGGTCAACTCCTTTTAAAAGATGAAATCTGTCATGTTTGTCCTTTGTTATTCCGGCATAATGACCTGTGGCAAGGCAGGATGCGCCAAGGCCGCGGGCAAATTCAAGCATTGTCCCGAATTTTATTAACGGGTTGCATACCAGGCATGGATTGGGAGTCTGACCGGTCAGGTAGGATTGAATAAAATAATCTACAACCTTTTGCTTGAATTCTTTATGGCAGTCTAAGATCTCAATCTTTATATTCAGATTATCTGCGATATGAGAAATTATATTTACAGGTTCAGTTTCATATCCTGTGGTAAAGTGAATTCCAATGACTTTGCGACCCTGCTTCTTTAATAGATAGGCTGCTGCAAGAGAATCTATGCCACCGCTTATGGCGATTGCTGTTAATTGCTTCATGTAAAAAATGTGTTGGTTGCCGGGCGAACCTCCATCGCCCTTGTGATACATGCGCTTATACAAAGCTCGCATACACTGCATTTTTGCTGATCAAACACGACTAACATTTCAGGCCGTTGAATGGAAAGGGCTCCTGTCGGGCAAACAGCGGTGCATACCCCGCAGTGTATACATTTTTTATTGTTCCGCTTTACTTCCTGAGATGCATTCTTAACATGAATCCCATGAGATTTGAGATATTTTACACCATCCTTGAAATTTTTTCTGGTTCCAGATAATTCAAGAACCATGACCCCCTCTTTCCTGGGCAATATCGTAGCATTAAGAATATTAAATGTAAGTTCGTACTGTTTTACAAGGTCGCATACTATGGGCTGATGAACCACTGTTTTTGGAAAGCGAAGAATAAGTATTTTTGAATACACAATAATCCTCCATATAATTTTTTCCTAAGTTGAGCGATTAGCCCCGCGAATCCGCGGGGTTAGCCTTTGGATTATAAAGCTTTTCTTTCATTAAACATTATCACCCAACAGGTGAAAACAAGACTTGCCATAACTTTCTAAAATCATTTGAATGTAACCTTTTTGCGTGCATTCTCTCTCATAGCGTAGGGCAGGGCTTTAGCCCTGCATCAAAATGGCAGAGCTAAAGCTCTGCGCTACGAAAAAAGGTTACACTCAAATCATTTATCTAATAGCTAACGGCTAATCGCTAATCGCTTATTTTAGGTCTTTATAAAATCCTTAGTCACTGATTGCCGAATCCATTCTGCCTCCCGCAGTCAGGACACTGCCAGGTTATTGCGTTGCATGACATGCCCCATATATTTTCATACATGCAGTCCTGGCATATACTGAAACCACATTTGCATTGCCAGCAAAAAGGCGGGTTTTTGCCGCAGCAATGGCACCCGTTTTCTTTTGCCTTGCGTCGTTTCTCCCTGTATGAAGATAGTTTATGTACAATGGCAGTCATGTTCTATTGTAACTACTCAGGCACAAAGTGGCAAAGGCACATAGGCACAAAGTCGAACAGCCTGCTCAGCCGAAGCAAAGCTTCTGGATAAAAAGGCTGGAAAATATTCGACGAGACTGTAAAAAAATCACCCGATCTCGCCTCGGCGAAGCCACTCCGGCATAGCATGGG
>JAPVVG010000190.1 GCA_028571455.1 Desulfobacteraceae bacterium
GGAAAGCTTCCCAGCCCGCCAAGAATAACCGCGCCGAATCCCTTTATCGCGAGCATGGCCCCACGGTCATATTCCATAAGGGATATCGGGGTTATGGCAATACCTGCAACCGCTCCGATAGCTGCTGAAAGAGCAAAGGACAACAAAATCATCTGCTTGACATTGATGCCGACCAGACTGGCCGCATCCGCATTGTCGGCGCAGGCGGTCATGGCCTTGCCGATGATGGTCCGATTAAAGAATATGGATAAAGCAATGGCTGTGATGACCAAAAAGCCGATAACCCAGAAATACTGGGGTTGAACCACGGCTCCCAGAAAAGTGATTGGATTGCGGCCGGAAAACGCAGGAAGATCAAAAGGGTCCTTGCCCCAAATTAACGAAGCCGTTCCTTTGATTATGATGGACACTGCAATAGTAGCAATAATCAATGTAAGTACCGACGGACGACGTATAGGACGAATAGCGAGACGGTCAATAAGTATCCCGATCACCGTTACCAGAACAATTGTAGCTGGAAAAGCCAGAATAAGGGGCAGCCCCATGGCAACATGCAGGGAAACCATTATCAATCCGCCCAGCATGACGAATTCACCCTGGGCAAAATTGATGATTTCTGTCACATTATAGATAATGTTAAACCCCACGGCCACCATGGCATAAACGCTGCCCACGGTCAGCCCGGTAATGAGGTATTGTAAAAGCTGGCTTGCCAGCGTAATTTTTTCCATCAGTCAACCAGCGCCCAGTTATCGCCTTTCACGATCACCATGTGAAAGGCCCCTTTTGTCAGACCGTTGTGGTCGTCCGGCGAAAAACTGAACACACCATGCTGGCCCACAAATCCCTTTGTGTTTTCGATGTAGTCCCGTATTCCGGCCTTGTCATTGCCTGCGACAGTCAGGGCGTCCACAACGAGTTGCAAAGCATCCCAGGCATGCCCGCCGAATGAACTCAGAGGTTCATTGTATTTGGCCGTATAGTTCTTCAGATAATCCATTGTTACACTTTTTTGAGGATGGTCTGCCGGTAAAAGTCCGGCAATATTA
The DNA here is from genome assembly GCA_028571455.1 of Desulfobacteraceae bacterium. Lineage (GTDB taxonomy): Bacteria > Desulfobacterota > Desulfobacteria > Desulfobacterales > ETH-SRB1 > Desulfaltia. The sequence continues at coordinate 1,050 of JAPVVG010000190.1, forward strand.
CAGGCGCCAAGCGGGCAGAAAACACCCTCGGCAGCTCCTGCAGCCAGCTTGATATTTTTACGGCTGCCAAAGCCATGGCTCTGATATAACGGAATACCTGCCATTCCCAGATCTCTCCAGTTGCGAGTCACTGTAACCTGTGTGGGACCGATGGACCAGTTGACAATAGCGGCCGGGGCCTTGCCCTTTATTTTGGTCAACTGGGCCGTCATATCCGTATCCTTTGGCCCGTACTTTTCATCGGCAACAATGTTCATATTATATTCGGGTGCAAGCCTGATCAGCTCTGAACGTCCACTGGCCCCGAATCCGGAGGTTACGCTTATGATGGCAATTTTATTGATTCCTCTGTTTTTAAGATGGGTATAAATGGCTTCAACAGCCATGCTGTCCGACTGGGGGCTCTTAAAAACCCATTTATATGGCTTGCCCGTCTTTTTATTGTGAACAATCTTGTAACTCGCTGCACAGGAGACCAGAGGGGTTTTATATTTTTCAGCAACCGGTATAACCGCAAGGGAGAGTCCGCTCAAGGAAGGACCGATCACCGCACAGACCTTGTCCCTGGTAATAAGCTTTTTTACCGCGAGGTTGCACTTGGTGGCATCCCCTTCGTCATCATAAATAACAAGTTCCAGTTTTTTTCCGTTAACGCCGCCGGCATTGTTGATTTTTTCAGCCAGCATCGTGGCGGTTTTCTTTTCCGGATCACCCAAAAAAGAGGCGCGGCCAGTCACGGAAAAAACGGCGCCTACTTTATACTTTCCATCGAAGGCGTTTGCCTCACTAATGAGCAACCCCATACTGAAAAAACAAATTGTTGCAATAATAGAAATTTTCCTGAGTGTCATTTTCTCCTCCCTTTGTTTCTGGTTTTAAGAATGATGGTAACACGTTAACGCGCTATTATTTTTTTGACAGGATTAACAGGATATTCAGGATTTAAATTATTGTAACCGTTCACGGCTTGAAACTTGAAATTGGAAATTGGGAAGAACAGTACAAAAGCATGAAGGCCAAATTTCTAATTTCTAATTTCAATGTTCCGTGAACGCTTACAAATCTCGTTTATCCTGTTATCCTGTCTGATTTTTTCAAAAGGCTAAAATGTTACAAAAGTTTTGATGTCTTTACATCGCATACACTTTGCTTCCCTCAATTACCGTTATGTTGTTCTTTTGAAGTAATTTTATGGCCTCATCGATCGGATCGATTCTAAAGATCATTACCGCATTTTTCCCGGTATGCTGCACAAAAGCATACATATATTCCACATTAATTCCGGCCCGGTTCAAAATATCGAGTATTCTATTCAGGCCTCCTGGCCTGTCTTCCACTTCTGCTGCCACCACATCGGTTTTGCTCACGGTAAAACCACGGTTTTTTAATGCTTGTATGGCCTTTTGATTGTCATTTACGATCAGACGCAACACGCCAAAATCAGATGTATCGGCCAGGGCCAGCGCCCTGATATTCACATCCGCTTCTGCAAGAATAGCTGCAACTTCAGCCAGACGTCCGGCCTTATTTTCCAGAAAGACCGATATCTGTTCAACATGCATTTTTCCTCCCTTCCTCTATCCATATATATTTCACCACGAAAAATTCAAATAGCCTAACAGCCTCCCGCCTAATAAACTAATCTCTCTATCCTCTGTTTCTTTTGTTTTTCATTCGACGTTGGATGTTCGATGTTCGATGTTCATCTTTTCTATTTCCTCTTTCCTATATCCTCCTTCCTCTCCTCTATACCTTCTATATCTTTCGATTGTCAATCACCCGCACAGCTTTTCCTTGGCTGCGGGCAATCACCTTTGGTTCAACCAATTTTACTTTTGCGGAAACGCCAAGATAATCCTTTATATTCTTTGCTATTTTTCTTTCCAGATTCTGCAGGACTTTTACCTCGTCAGAAAAAAGACGTTCTCCCACTTCTACCAGAACTGTGAGTGTATCAAGCTTGCCTTTTCTGTCAACAACAAGCTGGTAGTGAGGCTCGACTTCATCTATTTCCATGAGAACACTTTCGATTTGTGACGGGAACACATTTACACCGCGAATAATGAGCATATCATCTGTGCGTCCACTGACTTTGTTCATGCGGATAAGTGTACGGCCGCATATACACGGCTCCGGATTGAGTGAGGTTATGTCACGAGTTCTATACCGTATAACCGGGAACGCTTCCTTGGTTATGGTTGTAAAAACAAGTTCGCCGGTCTCACCATAAGGAAGGACTTCTCCGGTTGCGGGATTAATAATTTCAGGAATAAAGTGATCCTCAAAGATGTGAAGACCTTTTTTCGCTTCATGACATTCAATGGCAACGCCCGGGCCCATAACCTCGCTTAAACCATAAATATCTACCGCAGTTAAATTCAGTTTCCGTTCTATCTCTTCCCGCATCTTCTCAGACCAGGGTTCAGCCCCGAATATCCCGAATTTGAATTTTAAATCTTTAAAAGAAACCCCCATCTCCTCCGCCACTTCTGCGAGGTAAAGGGCATAAGAAGGGGTTGCGGTCAGAATTGTTGGACCGAAATCTTTCATAATAATAATCTGTCTTTTGGTATTGCCTCCTGAAACAGGAATAACAGATGCGCCAAGTTTTTCAGCGCCGTAGTGGGTCCCTAAACCTCCTGTAAAAAGCCCATAACCATAAGCATTGTGAATTATGTCTCCGCGAGTTGCCCCGCCTGCGGCAAGAGCACGGGCCATAAGCTCCGCCCAAGTGTTTATATCCCTTGCAGTATAGCCTACCACGGTGGGCTTTCCGGTGGTCCCGGAAGAGGCATGAATACGAACCACATTATCCATGGGAACGGCAAACATTCCAAAGGGATAATTATCGCGCAAATCCTCTTTTGTAGTGAAAGGAATTTGTTTTAAATCTTCTAACGACTTGATATCATTGGGCGTGATATGATTTTCTTCAAACTTTTTCCTGTAAAAAGGAACATTTGCATAGACACGATCAATTGTGGCCTTGAGCCGTCGCAGTACGATTGCCTCCAGATCTTCCCTTGGCATGGTTTCAAATCCGATGTCGAGAATCATTCCAACACTCCTTTCTTAATACAGACCTCGTTAATCTTTCTTTAAAGGTGGATTTTTTTGACAATATTCTCCGGCCCCATTTAGGAGTTACGGTTCAACGGTTCAGTGTTGCTCGTTGCTTACAGCTTTCAGCCTTATTTCACCACAAAGAACACGAAGATAAGAAAATCCTTCGTGTTCTTTGAGGTGATTAATAAAAAAATCGCCTAAGTTAACGACATTGCCCTTTAACCCTTATCAATTGTCTTTAAAAAAGCGGTCGGACTTGTCTCCTTGATGTAGTTTCTGATACCTTTTACTATAGCATCGCATAAATGATTCTGGTATTTTGAATTGATTAATCTTTTACATTCCCTGGAATTGCTTATAAAGGATGTTTCAATTAATATAGAAGGCATCTGGGCTCCAAGGAGAACATAAAACGGCGCCTGTTTTACCCCTTTATTGTTTATCCGGCTGTATTTCTTTTTCATATGGTTATACATAGCCTCCTGGACATGGTATGCCAGACGGCTCGATTCATTGATCTTGGCATTTTGCATGAGATCGCTTAAAATAGTTTGCAGATCGCTGATATTCTTAGTTGATGTGGCGTTTTCACGGGCGGCAACCAATATGGCTTCATCATCTGTGGCAAAGTTCAAAAAATAGGTCTCAATACCATAAGCTCTTCTATTTCTGGCAGCATTTGTATGAATGGATATAAAAAGATCTGCATTTTTTGTGTTTGCAATTGCCGTTCGCTCCTCAAGGGTAAGGTATTTATCCCCCTTGCGGGTCATAATTACTTTGCAACCCAGTTTTTCCCGAATTTTTTTAGCAAGTTTTTTCGCTATGTTAAGCGCCACGCTCTTTTCATGAACGCCCTTTAAATAACCCGGCGCTCCATAATCACGCCCCCCGTGGCCAGGATCGATAACAATCCTGTTAACACCAAGAGCCAACTGCTTTATCAGGGCGCTTGTAGTAATCTTTGCATCCTTCTTTGAGGTTATAACTTTAGAGCCTGCCTTATATGTTTCTTTTCCCCACACATCTATGACAATCCTGAATGGATTCTTCAATGAAAAGATCTTGTAGTTCTTAAACGACTTTATATCTATAACCACCCTGACCGAATCGTGTGTGTACTGACCGGCTCGCGTATCACTGAGCAGATTGTCGTTAATGGGGATTCTCTTTTCTGTTTCCTTTCCCAGAATGGAGTTTTTTAAATCAACATACAGACGCTGGGGCTTTTTGATTGAAGGGTCTTTTCTAAGAAGTCTGTGAACGTATGATGTTTCCCTGTCAGCATCGATAACAACTCTGGTATAGCTTGGATTGGACCAGAATCGAAGGCCGGTTACAGTGGAAGTTTTATTATTCTTTTTTTGTTTCTTTGGTGTCGTTATTGATGCGACCTTTCCGCCCCTGGACATGGAAAGAGCCCTTATGGCCGCACCGGCCTTATATTTATATCTGCTTTTCGGAAAACGTTTTATAATACGCTCAAATAAATCAAGGGCCTCTTTTTTGTCCGATTTTTTATATGATCTTTTGTAAAGCTTCTGATAAAGGTTTCCGGACATATAAAGCCCTGCGGCAGCCCACGGTCCTGAAGGATCATGCCTGTAAACAGCCTGAAATTTTTCTATGCAGTTCAGCCAGTTGTGCCTGTATTTTTGTTTTTTGGGACTTTTGCAGAGCTTGTTATAACAGACTTCAGCCTTAATATATTTATCTCTTGCCGTAACAGCCGATGATATGCCCGGCTGCATAATTGCAATAATACAGCAGATAAGAAAATATAATAATATGAATGATTTTTTACTCAATTCTTAATCCTCTGCGTTTTCCACCACAGTTTCAGCTGGCTTGGCAGAAACACTTTGTAATGATTCCAGCCTGCTTTTTAGAGCCGATATTTCTTCGAGTTGTGAATCATTGGCGGTTTTAAGGTTTCTGATATTCTTTTTGAATTTAAATCTTTCAGCAAGACCGGCAAAAAGGGCGATAAAAAAACCTGTTAATAAACATACAAAGTATATGACTCCATTGGGCAATTCCGGAGTATGATATTCATCGGCAATCATCAGGTCTAACTTGAAACTATGTTTCGCAGTAATAATATCCTGGTTTTGAAACAAAAGCAAAAGGATAAACCCGGCAATAATTACCCAGAAAGCAATCTTGATATTTTTCATATCATTTCTCCTTTGGTATCAAGTTGTTGGCTCTAATTTATCAAAGTATAACTTTAAGTTGTTATATGTAGCTTGCAAGTGCTCCGGAATTACACGCACATCGGCAAAAACCGTAAATGCATTTGTATCTCCAAACCATCGTGGAACAATATGAAAATGAAGATGTTCTTCAACACCAGCCCCGGCCACCTTTCCTAAATTAAGCCCGATATTGAATCCATCCGGTTTCATCACATTTTTTAATATGCCTGTGGATTGTTCAACGGTCATAAGCAAATCCCCCATCTCCTCTTTGCTAAGCTGATCTAAAGCAGAAATATGCCTTCTCGGCGCTACAAGAAGATGACCGTTGATATAGGGAAATTTATTCATGAGAACCATGGTAACTCTGCCTTTGAAAAGGGCCAGGTCGTCCTTATTTGAAAGGGCGTTGCAGAATATACATCCCTCCTCCTTATCACTTACAATATATTCGATGCGCCATGGTGCCCACATTGTCTTCATAATAATTTTGAGTTTTTAATTTTCAATTTTGAATTAATTAAAAATTCAAAACTTAAAATTAATCCCTTCCTAACAGCCTTCAGCCTAATAAGCTAATCCCCTAATCCCTTAATCCTTGTCCTTGTAGTTGACATACAATTTTACCATCTGGAACTCAACCTTTTTTTGCTTTTAGCGGTACTATCTCTACCTTTCCGTATAGCCCAATCCTGTCGCCCATAATAATGACAAGCCCTGTAACTCCGTCGATATTTTTCCCAAACTCTATTGCTTTCTCGATATCAGTCTTTGATATTACATGGTTGCCAATCGATGTTGCAGCAGCATCGGCTAATGGACAGGACTTTGATATAACGCAAACAGCATCAGCCTTTCCCAAACTTAAGGAATGACCGATTGTGCCGGATGATGTGCAAATTGAAACAGGTTTTTTTTCTGGATCAACACGCAATCCAATATGCATGCTAAAAGGTGATGGTCCGGCAAAAATACCGACTGTAACAGGTGAACCGGTTTTTATAAAAATATCCCCGCCGTTTTCTACAACAACCTCATCCGTATATGATAAAAGATCTTTGCCTACATGCTCGGCAATTGCGCCTGCAACAGCAGCCATTGGGCCTACACCTGTTTTTTTGCCGGCTTTTGCCATGTCTTTTATTATGATCGGCGCGGGGCCATATATACGATATGGATTGAGGGTCTTTGCAAACTCTTGATTTTGCTGTATATATGCTTCAACATACCCTCTATGCTTAAGAACCAGCTCCCTTGTAACATCCTCAAGATGTTTTGCAGCATGCACAAACATATCTGTTTCCTTTACAGCCACCCGAAAGGAAACCAGATTATCCTGGTGCACAAGATTTCGATAATAGCGTTCCTTATACATTTTCCGGTTCAATGGTTCTGCGGTTCAAAGTTCACGGTTCAACGGTTCCGCGGTTTTCTCACCTTCTGACTCCTGACTCCTGGCTCCTTAATCCTCTGACCTAACAGCCTAACAGCCTTCAGCCTAAACCCATAAGCTCTAATCCTTGCGGCGATTGTCTCAAAAAATAGTGATCTGTCATACCGGCAATAAAATCCCTGACAACCTCCTCTTTGCTGTGATCGTTAATATATTCTTCAGACATATCCTTTAAAAAACGTGTAAATATCACTGAAGACCGATTTTCTTTTTCAATATCCTTTAAATATCTTTCAAAAAGAATTTCAAAAAGTCTTTTTATAACATGTGAATGCCTTTTAATCTTTGGATTTAAGTAGATATATTCAAGATTAAATTCCTTAAGGATTTTTAAGGCTTCAGACACCTCAAAGCTAAAGGCAAAACAGCTTTTCTGAAAGCTGTTTTTAATGACATCGGTTACAAGGTTGTATACGATTGTCCCATTTGTGTTGCCAAGCAGTTTAACACTTTGCTCAGGCAAGTCTGATCTTTTTATCATATCCAGCCGGATGGCATCCTCTATATCGCGGCCAATGTAACTTATCGTGTCTGCTATTCTAACAACACACCCTTCCGAAGTCATGGGAATGAGTTTTATTTCAGGATCGGTTTTTTTGGATGATATCTCATTTTGCAGTTTTTCAAAGGACTTATTCCTTTCAGGTTCAAGTGTTTGCTCATGTATTTCGCCGTCATGACATAGTATTCCGTCAAGGGTTTGAAGGCACAAATTCCAGCCTTTTCCTTTGCGTTCAACCCTGTCCAAAAACTGAACGCCCTGAACGCTGTGCACGAAATATCCGATATTGTTAACCCTGCAAAGTTCGGACAAAAATCTTTCGCCATCATGTCCAAAAGGCGAGTGGCCGATATCATGACCAAGGGCTATGGCCTCAATAAGATCCTCGTTTAACCCCAAAAAACGTCCAATAGTCCTGGCAATTTTTGATACAAGCTGAACATGGAGCACCCTGTGTGTAATGTGATCATTTTTAATAAGATAAAAGACCTGGGTTTTATCGATATATCGTGTATACGCTAAAGAATGAAGAATGCGATCAACATCCAGAGAAAAGGCCTGGCGATATCCGCTCTTCAGACGATCTTCCTGCAGACGTCGCAAGCCGTCCGAACTAAGCGTTGCCAGATGTGACAGGGTTTCGGTTTCACGCTTATTCAGGGCATCCTTTATAATATTCGGTATATTTTTGTCACTCAAGTTTTCCATTTTCACAACGAAGCTGGAGTCAAAACAAATGTTGACGGCAAAATTGAAACATCTGCCCAGTATCTGTTGATATCAAGCTGAAAGCTGTCTCCATTCGCGCCTGAAAAAAAGAGCCGCGATGGAACAAGAAGACCGTTAATATTTTGCATTCTGATGAACTCTGCCCGGTATAATAATAAGCCGTTTAGATCAAACATCTCGAGCTTTCGCACACTTGTCCTGGTTTCATCAAGGTATATCTTCTCAACAACATTCTCCCAATCCTTTTTTAAAACAAGGACATATCCATCTTTAGATCTGTTTTTTTTAATCGTTACAGAATCATGTTTAACAACCGGAATCCGGCCGGCTAAAATTGAAACAATATCGCGGGATTTGATCGGAATTGAAATGAATTTTTTCAGGGTGGAATTTTTGGAAGGTTTTTTATAAAAACGCTGGTCAGTATGTGACACAAA
>JAPVVG010000191.1 GCA_028571455.1 Desulfobacteraceae bacterium
ACAAAAGGGTCTGGAGACAGACCAGCATCGATATTATATTAAATGGCTGCGTTATTACCTTGATTTTTGTCATAAATACAAATTCAAGCGTCAAAACAAAGAGAGCCTTTCTGCCTTTCTTGAAAAACTTAAAGAAAAAAAAGCAGGCTGAAAGTCTGAGGAAGCAGGCGCATTATGCGGTCTCGCTTTTTTATGAGATGGGCCATCTTTCCGGTAGAAAGACCAGGAATGGTACATCCAATGGCAAGAGCGCCGTATATGGACATGAACGCACTGAGCCAGACATTTCTTCTTCTCATACTAAAAAAGTGTCGTTTAATCAAGCAGTTTTCTCTGGTCGTAAAATCATACCCCAGACCAGTAAACCAGGTTCTGACACCAATATGGCGCCCAGGCAGAGCGGCGCTGACTGGACTGAGGTCTTCAATGAATTGAAAAATGCTATTAAGATGCGGCATTATTCTCCCAAGACCTTAAAAACATATTCAGGCTGGGTTCGCAAATTGCAGACCTACACTAAAAGCAAAGATAAGTGCCTTGTATCGGTTGATGATGTAAAGGCTTTTTTAACCTGGCTGGCGGTTGACCAGAATGTTTCTGCATCCAGCCAGAATCAGGCCTTTAACGCGCTGTTATTTTTGTTCCGTAATGTTTTTAAAAAAGAATTCGGCAAGGTTGATGGTGTTGTTCGTGCTAAGAGGAAGCCATATATACCTGTCGTCTTATCCCGAGAAGAGGTCGATCGGGTTATTGGGTTTATGAAATATCCCCATAAGCTTATTATCAGCCTTATGTATGGTTGCGGCCTTCGTATTTCTGAATGTCTTTCGCTTCGTGTGCATAACTTTAATTTTGATATGAGAATACTCACCATCCATGACGGCAAGGGGCAAAAAGACCGCACCGTTCCCATACCCGAAGCCCTTATGGAGGAGTTGAGGGCACAGCTTGAACGGGTTATTGATCTGCATGAGCGTGATTGTGAAGAAGGATACGACGGTGTATTCCTATATGGATTACTGGAGAAAAAATATAAGAATGCCTCCAGGGAATTGATATGGCAATGGTTTTTTCCGGCCAAGGAATTAACTTTTATTCCAGAGAACAAAGAGCGCAGGCGCTATCATATTCATGAAACTTCTCTGCAGAAAGCACTCAAAAAGGCGGTGAAAAAGGCAAAAATTCCAAAGCGAATTACCTCCCATACCTTTCGTCACAGTTTTGCAAGTCACTTATTACAGGCTAATTATGACATTCGTACCATTCAAGAACTATTGGGCCATAGCGATTTGCGAACTACTATGATTTATACACATACGATTAAGAGTCAGACTATTAGAGAAGCGAAAAGTCCTCTTGATTTTTAATCCACAGATTACACAGATTACACAGATTTTTCACCCGCCCAGAATCTGGATTCGGACTGTCCCTGCCCGCTCGTGCCTTTACCCCGTTCTTTCGATATATACTTCCAAAACTCGCATGGCAGGCAGGCCTGAGTCCTCAGCAATTCTAATTTTGAAGAAGGGTCTTCGCGTAATCGTGTGGGTCATTTTATATCTCCTTGAGCATACAGGTAAGGATTTTCAGTCGGAGATACTCTTCGTCGCGTAAACCGTAAGCCCTTCTTTGGATCACCCGAATCTTGTTATTCAACCCTTCGACAAAGCCTAATGAAACTTTATTCTCAGGTCTGCTATAGGCGGCGATGCCGTCCCAGTGACGCTCAATCATCGCAGCAAACTTCTCATAGGGTTCCAGTCTTTGCCATTTCAGCGATTCCTTCCAGTTGTCGAAGAACCGTCGTGCCCAACCTTCCGTCTGATAGCTCCAAAGCTGCCCAAAGGATTCTCTTAAAACATACGCTGTATTGAGCCATTTATTAGCCCCCAGCAGTTTCTTTAATGCCTTGCGACCGTCAAGCGTAAGGTTCTCACGGTTTGACAAAAGCGTATACTTCTGTCCCTTGATGTATGACCGATCTTTCCCGGAAAGACGTCCGTATTCCATTTTCCTTATCTTATCCAATGCATCTCCCAGATGTCTCATAACGTGAAACTTGTCATACAGGATAGCCGCTTGGGGAACATTCTTCCTCGTCGATTTCTCAAAGGCTTTCCACATGTCCATTACCGCAAGCTCAATCTTCTTGCTCTTCTTCGGTCCCAATGAGTTGTAAAACAAATCAAGACTCGCCTCTGAGCGGTCCTCGCCACCAAACCAGATCGGCTTCCCTCTTTCCAGATCGCTGACAACTATTCGGTAGGTATGCCCTTTTCGCAGAGATATTTCGTCTATTCCGATTGCCCGAGGCGCAGCTACCGGATTTCTCCGAAGCTGTTCCTGCATGTACTCTTTGTCCAAGGTCTTGACCGCGTGCCAGTCCAATTTCAACTCTTTTGCTACGTCCCTGACGGTCATGGCTCGACACTTCCGTCCCACATAGTAGGAAAATCGCTTTGTGTAAAATGGATTGTTTGCCAACCACGGGAGTTTCTCCCGTTTCACTTTTCCGCACCCTTTGCACTTGACTCTCCGAACCTCTGCTTTCAGGTACATCCGGGCATCTCCGCAGGACAGATCCCGTGTCTGTTGCACTTTCTTGTCGTAATATCCGCGATGAGCCGTGCCACAGCATCCGCAAATAGTTTTTTTTGAGTCCTCTTAAGCCGGATGACTCGGGCTCGTGGATCTCCAAATATCCCCTGTATTTCTGATCGCGGTCGAAATCCGGGGAACTGATATTCGTCCAGTAATCGTCTCTTTTTTCCCATCTATAAATTATACAGCTTTCTTCATCCCTTTAAAAGCGCTTTTATCTTTATCTGAAGCCATGTTATACTGCTTTTAACTCATTTTTTGACCCACACGATTACGCGAAGACCCTTGAAGAATAACATCCCCCTGATCCCCTTCAAAGGGGGAATTTAACGAAAGGATTCCCCCTTTGTCATCTCAGTCCAACCATGCTTTTCAGCTACCTGGGAAACTGTAAATCCTTTCGATAAATCAGTATTTACAAGTTTTGCCAATTCTGGCATTTTTGGTAAATGGTTTGATAAGTCGGCATTTAGCAGAATTGCCAATGATGGCATTTTTGCTAAATGGTCGGATAAAGTCCTCTGCGGGACACTTAATCTATTTGCAATCCTTTCTTGATGCGAATCTATGGAATCTATGGGACGTTCCTCAGTTTATAAGTTTATATCGTTAAGAAGTGAATATTGATTTTCTTTTGCGATTTTTTCACTGCCAATAGCCGTAGAGTTCAGTAGTTGTCTAATTTGTCGAGGATTTTTTTTCGGGCCAATTCAACCGCCTGGGAAAACTTTCGAGACGCCCTTCACATTTGCAGTTTAAAGGTCTATAAGTTTACAGCCATACTGGAAATGCCTTAAAAGGCGGAGGTTCTGCCTGGCGGCAGTGCTTCGCGGCCCGGTAAGGACGATAAACATTTTTGTATAGCTCTTCTTGGCCCCGCCCTAAAGCACGGGGCTTGCGGGGAGCAAGCAGGTGAAATGTGAGGACTTGCGGATGGATAGACACAGATTAATGAAAGGTTGATTTTATGATTGACAAATCTGAAATTATACTTTAGATTTGGCTTATGATAAGAAGAAATCTTGAAACTTCAATTCGAATATATTCCAGGGAATACCCGCTAATTGCAATAGTCGGCCCAAGACAGAGTGGAAAGACTACATTGGCCAGATACATGTTTCCTGGCCATAAATACCTGTCAATGGAAAATCTTGACATCCGCCATATGGCACAGGATGATCCACGTGGCTTTCTTGATGACTATGGGAAAAACATAATTCTTGATGAGATTCAACGCGTGCCTTCTCTTTTTTCATATCTGCAGGAACGGATAGACCTGGATGAATCCCCTGCCAGCTATATCCTCACAGGATCCCAGCAATTCCTCCTCATGGAAAAAATAACCCAGTCCCTTGCAGGAAGGATTATAACGTTTCAATTATATCCGTTTTCTATAAGCGAACTTTATAAGGCAAAGCCGGAAAAAAATATAGATTCAATATTTACAATCAAACCGGGATATATCAAAGGCGGAAAAAAGATCGATATTTACACAACGATATTCACTGGAATGTATCCGAGGATTCATGATAAAAAACTTGATGCAAGGAAATGGATCGAAAATTATATCCTCACATATATTGAAAGGGATATTCGCAGCCTTGTGAATGTTGATAATCTGAAGCTCTTCGAGGATTTCCTGAAAATCTGCGCATCAATGTCAGGTCAGCTTATCAACTATACATCAATTTCAAATTCTATCGGTGTATCACAGCCTACTGTAAAGAAATGGATGTCTCTGCTGGAAACAAGCGGCATTATTTTTGTTCTTCCTCCCCATTACAAGAATTTTAAGAAACGCATTGTAAAAACCCCGAAACTATATTTTACAGATACAGGCATTCTCTCGTTCCTTTTATCAATCAGGAAACCGGATGAACTCATAAGCCATCCTCTTTGGGGAAATATCTTTGAAACTTTCATTATAAGCGAGCTTTATAAAAGAGTGTACCACACAGGAGAAAAACCCTCTTTTTATTTCTGGAGAGATAAAACCGGAAACGAGATTGATCTTGTTGTTAATATCGGCTCGAAACTGCTGCCCATTGAAATAAAGGCTTCAAAAACATACAGCCCGGAGTTGAGATCTAATATTTTTTCATGGCTCAATCTGAAGAACAACACATCTAAAAAAGGACTCGTCATATACAGAGGGGAAGATGTTATTGGAAAAAAATCGGCTGCCAGTGTTATTCCCTGGTGGAATTTATAAACAGAACAGGAAAAAGGGATCGATATAGTTTTAATCAATAACTCTTGCTTTGATTGACACAATGAACAGTTTTCTGTATTTATCATTAATCTTGATACATTCGACTTTTTACGAATTCATCATATTTAAGGAGGTAAAACATGTCGGGTCTAAACAAAGTAATGCTGATCGGCAGGTTGGGCAGAGATCCTGAACTTCGTTATACTCCAAGCGGTCTCGCAATAGCAAATTTCAGCATAGCAACATCTGAGCAATGGAAAGATAAGGATAGCGGAGAAAAAAAGGAGCGTACAGAATGGCATCGAATAGTTGTATTCGGGAAACTGGGTGAACTATGCGGTGAATATCTTGCAAAAGGAAGACAGGCTTACGTAGAAGGCCGCCTGCAGACAAGGTCTTGGGAAAAGGATGGTGTAACGAAATACACCACAGAAATTGTCGCATCTGATATACAGTTTCTTGGCGCAAAAGATTCAAGCAATGCAGGCGGATCATATATTAATAAATCCGCCGCTGGCGAATCCGCCTCAGGGGAATCCGCCTCAGGCGGACCTGGGCCGCCGGACTCTGAAACCAATTCAGCCGTCGTAGCCACTATGGCGAAGTCTGCGGATGATGACATCCCATTTTAAGATGAATATTCTCCTGACAAATGACGACGGCATTTATGCTGATGGGCTATGGGCCTTATATACAAGATTTGCGAATCAACATTCCGTAGCCGTAATAGCTCCTGATCGTGAGCGGAGCGCGGTGGGACACGGCATAACGCTGCATGAACCGCTTCGCGTGACCATAGTTAAGGTAAATGGCGGATATATGGGATATGCCGTCAATGGAACCCCTGCTGATTGCGTCAAATTAGGCGTTCTTGAAATATTAGACAGCAAACCCGACATCGTAATTTCAGGAATAAATCCAGGCGCAAATGTCGGCGTCAATATCAACTATTCAGGGACTGTTGCCGCCGCTAAAGAGGCTGCCTTATATGGCATACGGGCAATATCCGTATCGATCCACCTGTCTGCCGTGCCTGCACAGGCAGGCGGGCATCAAATCGCAAACTATGATGATGCTACACATTTTATACAAAAGCTTGCAGAAAATGTTTGTAATAACGGGCTGCCTTCCGGAACATTCCTTAATGTTAATATACCGGATATGCCATGGGAAGATATAGCCGGAATCCGCATAAGCAGGCAGGGAAGCGAATTTTTCACCGAATATATTGAAAAAAGAACCGACCCGCGAAACCGCACATATTACTGGCAAGGAACCGATCCTCAAACCTCCTATAAAGATCCAGATCTTGACGGGGCTGCAATTGGGCGAAATTTTATCTCTATCACCCCGATAAAATGCGACATGACCGATTACGATGCGATCGAAGATCTTAAAAAGTGGAATATAAGCAAATAGGCAAAGAATTGAGGAATTGAAGGATTGGGGAATTGAAGGATTGAGGGATTGAGGGATTGAGGAATTGAAATCAGTAGAATACCTTCAATCCCTAAATCCCTAAACCCCTAAATTCGCAATTAAGCGAAGCGAATTCCTAAATTCCTAAATTCGCAATTCCTAAATTATTACAATTTAAACACGGTGTTTTGTTATGAAAAAGCAGTTTATAAATGAAGTCAAGGCCGGTGATGCTATTGATGACATTTTTGTGTTGTCGGGAAAAACTCTATCTCAGAAAAGGGATGGGAAAAACTTTTTAAATATCACTGTTTCCGATAAAAGCGGAAGCATAAAAGGGGTAGTATGGGATAACGTAGATCAGATAGTCTCCGGTATAACTGCAGGCGGTTTTGTGCATATCAAGGGGAAAATTTCAGAATACAAGGGAATGCTTCAGCTTGGTGTAAAAACAATGGTGGCTGTTTCGCCTGACTCGGTAAATCCGTCAGACTTTATTCCTGCAACCGATCTTAATATCGATGATATGTATATACGCCTCTTAAAAACAACCGCTTCCATAGAAACCGGCTATTTAAAGGAGTTGCTTGAAGCCTTCTG
>JAPVVG010000192.1 GCA_028571455.1 Desulfobacteraceae bacterium
AGTGTTTTCAAATTATCTTTTACTATCATTACTGATAAATATTTTTCTTGAAATGTTCTCAGCATTAAGGCACACTGTAAAAAAATAACTTTCCTCGTCATGTTTTATCAAAAAACGCCATCCTAATTGCGCCTAACTTTGCATCTTACTGCGGGGTTCGTGCCGCTAAGGGGGCGGGAAAACAGTGTGAAAATGTTTTTAAGCTCGTTTTCAAATAATACCTACAAACCCGCGAGCTTTCCCGCTCCCTTTTCAGCGGATGGTTAGGTGTCTGTCTCCCAACAGCAGGTTTTCACTGTTACTAAAACCTTACCCTCTCCAAAGCTAACACCGAGATATTTCTTGTCTGTAGATTTTTCCCGCAATATAAAAATGCCTTGAGCGATATGTTCTAGGATTTCATAATCAATTGGGTAGATTTCCTTTCCTCCGTGACTCTCACAAACAGCAAGGGTTGATGGGCCTCTCTTCGCTATTTGAATGAAGTCATAGGCCGGATGCGTTTCTGGAATTGGAATCGGCTCTGTTTGATTGGCCTCGGTACATCCGGCAATGGTCAAAAGTACTAGCATCAACCCGACAAGTATCACGCCTGAACTCCATTTCTTTTGTGAATGTATCTTATCCATTTCTTACCCTAACGGTGAAAATAACCGGCCGGCGAGCTTTTCCGCCGGTCGGGTTGATTTTTTTGTTAGCAGTTTTATTCCGCTTTAACTCCAAGCTTCTCTATTTCTTCTCTCATTATTTTCCGCCATACAACATAATGCTCAAGAAGTGTGCCGCTCTCTTCTGAATTCTCGACCGATAAAATAGCCCATGCGAGATTTAACGGGTTTATTTTGCTGTCTTCATCGTTTAGCTCTTTAAGGACCTGTTCTGCCAAATGAGGTTCGCCTGTTGCACCATACCGGATGCCGATATATGTTTCAGCAATTTGTTCATTACTACTGCCAGGATTATTTTGAATAATGACTTTCCATCCATTAGCAACAGCCCTTGCTGTACCTCCAACATTGCCTTTTCTTGCTAACCATGTGCCTAGTCCCATTTTTCCCCTCTTAGTTTCGTTTTCCTTTTCTTATTGCTGCTATAAATATTATTTCCAACGTTCTCCCTTGAATTCGGGACGGAGCATATACTGGCCATCACCTAAAGAACGGAAATATTGTTTATATGAAAGGCTATGTTCTTCGCTAGCGCCATTTGATAAAGCAACAACCACGTATTCATCCGGGGGTTCTGGTTTCCAGCCCTTTTCCCTAATCACCTTCCGGACATCCGAAACAGTAAAAGGTTCTAATACGATGCCACTATTTACTGCTGCAACTAATTCCCGATTGAGGCCTCGACCATATTTTGCCATTATTCATTCCTTTAACGTCGCTCTTCAGCGGGCGCGGCTTTTTGCGCTCCGCTGCAAGAGCATGGTTGTACCTCATTGCTTTTTTATATGGTTCAAGAAAATCGGTGTCAAATCTTGAATAGTGAATAAAGAAAAGTGTAATTCACAATTCAAGATTTGACACCATAGCTTACATCAAAGCACCTTTCTGGATGTGCTTTCGCATACGGCCTTGATCTTTTTTGTATTTTGCAAGGCATTGATTAGCCAACGATATATCGTTGCATGCCATCATGAGACGGATAATTAAGGATGCTTTCTCTTTTTGAAAAAGTAACCGGGAAAGATCAACAAAATGTGTTTGTGTCCGACTCATAGGTTAATTTTATTTCTCATAATTCTGGTAGGGCACCATCAAGTTCGGTGATTATTTGCATTTCATGTTTGTGATATTTTGACCAGACATCGAATAATTCATGTATTCTGATATCGTAGTTCTTTAGAATGATAAGGAATGATTTGAGTATTTCATTGTGATATTGTTCAAATTGAACTTCATTTAAATGATTTTCAGCCTCCTCTATTACTCTTTTAAAATCACTCAGCTTTTTCTGGATTAATCCACGAACCCGTTCTAAATCCTTTGCAGTCACAGTAAGTTCCGGAAGACTTTCCGCGTTTATATTGGATAGAACATTAAGAATGTCTTGAGCCATCTCATAGTCTTTAGAGGTCAGATTCATAATTTTTTCTCACATATCGTTGCGGATAACCTGGACAAAAAGCGTCAGCTTTTTGGATCAGAGTTAATCCGCTTGTTGGACCTACGGTTGTAATAGATGATCTACGATTGTTTTAAAGCGTTTTACTAAATCATCATATGTGCTGAAACGTCTTGAAGTTGCTGAAAACTCGCTTTGTATTTTCTCCTTATTTTCAATAGTCAAATTTGTATCACGACCAATAACTAGATGAAATTGAGGTTTGTAAAAATTTGGAAGCTTTCTCGATACATAAGCATGATTCTTTGTTAACCAATTATCCCATTCCAGTATTTGATCTTTTGCTTGTGTGAAATCTGAAGAGAATTGACCAGCTTTAATAAATATTTCTTTATTTGGGCGTTCGATTTCAATGAAAATATATTCTGATCCTTGAGGACCATTTACTAACAATACGTAGTCAGTAACATAATCCTCACCAAGCTTGAATTTTGGATAACATTCAATAAAGTCAGGATATAAAAACTCCGGATGGTTTTTTAAAAAAAGTTGTAAATCTTCTTCCTTTTCTGAAGTATTTAACAATTCTGTAAATTTATCAATAAGCCGTTCGGCCTTTGTTCTAGTAATTTTCTGTTCTTCTTGAATTGACAGATTTAAAGCTTCATTGCCTCCAATGTTTTTGGTTATAAAGGCAGATTTAAAGTCATCAAGGGCTTGAGTATCTGGACTTTCAAGTTTCGCTCCCCATCCAATTATTATACCACGGTCATAATTTGGGCGGAAAATCTTACCGGCCGATTCAATTTTATTATCAGCGAAATGAAGTATAGCTTTTGATGCATCCTTAACTGAAATTATTGCTTGAACAGGTGCCTTTTTTCCATCTTTATCATAATAGGCGGAAGCAGCGCTTGATTTCATAAAATCATCTACGGTTTTATTAAGTGGATCTTTTATAGCAACTGTAATATCACTTTTGCTGTCTTGACTTATCAAAACAATTGCCCCATCAAGGCAAGGCCAAATTTCAGATCTGCCGATCACGGCAAGCCTACTTTTCAGAGAATCCTTAATGCTTTCTGGCAAGGCCTTATATAATGCTCTTAAAGCATACTGATAGAGTTTAACATACTCGACAATCGGAGCAGCTCTGGCACCAAACGCTTTAAGCCGTGCTTTTTTTTCACCCATAATTTTCAAATCCAAAGATTTTATCTATGAGGTCCAACGAGGAAGTCAGGGGCAGCCAGGGCTTCCACTGACTTCAATAAAGACGATAAATTCCAGTTTTACCAACCTACCAAAGTGGCACGACCCTGGCTGTCACCTGAACTGACAGGTTAAGCTCTGGTTGCGCTACCAATTGCGACAATAAGTTCCTTCACTCTATTTTTACCAAACGGAATATCTTTTGAACCGCTATTCAAATTATCAGGCTTCCTGCACTTACGACTTTTGAGAACTCCGTTTTCTTTGACAATCGAAACATCTTTAATTGTCCAAAACCCAAGTGGTTTGAAGCTTTTGTCAAGATAGATAATAAAAAGTTGATTCCAGCCATCATGGATTGGTGATAATACCCGTGTCGTTGAATATGCAGAAACAGTTTTAACCTGTATTCTTTCCGTTAGAAGATTTGATCTAATTTCAATATCCCATCCCTTTTCACTGTGACCAGCGTAGGAAATTTTAGAGTTGGGAAATAATTTTATCAGGTAAAGATACGCATAGAACTCACCTATACATCCAGTTTTTTGATCACCGATAGGGATCATTTCTGACTTTTCTTGCCAACCCTGAAGTTCTGCATATGACAGCGCATATTTTTCGATACTTTTTTGTATTTCTTTGGCACCCATAAATTTTAATTATTACGCTTAACGCCATTTTCACTGGCGCCGGCTGTTTGGCGTCCAGTGCAAAAAGATGTTATAATAATATTTAACATTTACTTCGGTTTTAAGTATTTCAGTAGGTTATTAACTGCATGAACTATCTTTGCCGTATCTTTATAGGAAAATCCGCCCATTCCGTCCGGGTCGCGGTTTTCATCGTCTTTGCTTTTCTTGTAATTTTCAACGGCCCTGTCGAAGCCTCTTCTTTTCCAGAAGGGGAGTTTCTCGCGTATCAGGGTGAAAGAAATCATCCAGGTTCCCTTGAGATTGGAACTGGGACAATTCTTCACACCCAAGAGGTCATGACGCACGGGATCGATCAGGCTGTTGAACTCATGTCTTCTGTCACGACCGATAGCAAACCTATTGCCAATAAAGAAGCCAATGAGACCCCATACAAGGCCAAAGACTGGTTTATTGATTATCTGTTGAAAAAATTCCCACATGCTGATCCTTTTGCCGTTGAAGTCCTTATCCGTATAGCTTACCCAATTGCCGGATACATCATCGGATACTTGTTGGTGAAACTATGACGTATTCTGCATTGAATCGTCTTACATATAACCAGCCGTAACCGGCACATTTGTAGTGAGCGCAGCGAACGAAAAATGCGTCCGAATTCACGGCATTGATGCGAAAGCCCTGTTACCAACTGCTTACACTAATCACTTTTATTTCTACTGTTTTTGCACGGGTGTCTTCAGAATAGAAAAAATGGGGTCAAGTCTGCCTTTGACCCTTACTGATATTGTTTTGTTTTTTTCATACCTGATTTTTAATTTTTCTGCTACATTTTTTAGTCTTGAAACTTTTTGCTGGTAAGTCCAAACTAACATTTTACTCCTCTCGTTTACCCTCAAGGGTCAAAGGCAGACTTGACCCCATTTCTCTTTTCATATTGTTAGACCAAGTTTTAAGTATTTTTGGAAAAGTGTGCGGGCGTCAATAGTTGGGAGATCTTTTTCTACAACGGCCATTTGATGATAAAACTCGCTTCTCATATTGTTAATCTTGATGAATGTTGCTGTGTCTACTTCAACAGAACCAAGGTCTAATACGCAGACAACAGTAAAAAAACGATCCCTAAGACGGTATCTTTGTAAATCTAAACATTTTAGGTCGTTATCCCAGTCAGGTAAATTGCCTTTTTCTAAAATTTTATTCCACTTTGGACGAACTTTTTTCGACAATCTATTGACAAGCAATTCTAAAGCAGACCACACTGCAATGAAAGCTCTCAGATTATCAACCCCTGTTTTTTGCGATTCAATATATAGTGAAATAGCTGTTTGCAATCGTCTGTTTTCCATCATTGCGGGAATATAAACATTTGCTTTTTCCAAGCTATCTTTTTGGGGAGGAGAAGAAATTATTATTCCTGGAGTTCCCATACTGATCGATCTTGGATAGATTCGAAGCCCGTTATTCCCTTTTAGATAGATGATGTCTCTACCAAAGTGTATTTCTGTTGAACTATTTGAATCAACTAGAGATAATGAGAGAGCTGTAGCGGTGTTGTGCATGGCTGCTTTGTGAAATTCTCGATATTCCTTACCTGAAATAATATCTATTCCAAAACCTATTTTACCAACCTTTCTTCCTTTTAGTATTTTATTGGGTTGAATCTCTTTACCCATGGCCTTATAGATCAGATAACATCCTATATTTTTCTGCTGTTTTTGATAGTTTTTACGTTCTAATTCTGTTTCGCGGTAAAAACGGTTTTTAAAAATCTTTTCGTTTCCAAATAATTTAACAAACACTTTATGCCAATATACCGAAATCCAACCAAATTTTTTATGTCCTCTAAATCCGGTTAATAAAAGATAAGCGATTGCATCACTTCGATGCATATGCATAAGATATTCATCACAATTATCCGTCAGGATAGCTTCAGCACCCAATTCAGGAAACTTATATAAATTTATTGGCCCAGTAGAATCAGATGGGAATTTTATCCCGGGAATTGATGCTATCGATAAATATACATATTCAAAAGGACCATCTTCCTCAAGTATTTTTAACGGGAATTGTTTTGCACTACTCATAGTTTATATATAACCGATTAGCGACGTATAAGGTAGAGCTGAGTGGCTGGGCAACGATAACCGAAAAACTATGATAAAGGTAAAAACTATCGGTCAAATACTGCCTTTCAAAAAGCGGCACGGTTTTGCCCAGTCCATCTCAAGCGCCATTGTTAGCCGACAAGTTTAAGAAATGCTTAGTTACTTCTTCTTTTTTCCATGACCTTTGATTTTCCCTCTATGTTTCTCGCCCTTTGCTTTCTTGAGCTTGTAAGGGACTTGTCCTTCTAATTCTGGCCGCCACGGTCCATTAAAATTGGCGGCTACTTGCCAATACCCATCTGACAATCTTATATAAAGGCCATTATAGAAATATTCACTTGGCATCTTAACTGAGAAATAAACCCCAAGACCACTATCATATTCGAGTTCTATACCATCTTGGTGTTTATGGCGGTACCCATGCGCGGGTGCATGTGGAGGGGGGCCTTTCCCTTTGTGTTTGACTTTCTCCGTATCAGTAAGGGGAAATTTGATTTTTACACCTACTTCATCGAGCGTTTTACACCCCACAAAAACACTCAAGCATAGAATAAAAGCAAAAGTAATACTTGCAAATCGCATACTTAATCTCCTTTCTATCTATCCGGCTAACGGTTGAACTGAGCTACGGCGGCAAAGCCTTTGATTTAATTAATCATTGTACGAAATGCCCCGACCTTCTTCCGTTAGCTCCAGTGATTGGTTATATTTTGCCTTATCTGGTGTTGAGTTTCTCAAGTAAAACCTTTGCATCCGGTTCTCAAAGCGTGTTTCTTTGACTTTGGGTAATTTTTACAATGCTTCGGTTTTGTATCGTGAATTCGACAACTGTACTTTTCCGTTCTCGGAAGCTTTCTTAACCAAGGACACCGCGTTACGTCCTCTCCTGTCTTGGGACTTATCCAGAGATCACCACCAACGATATAACCGAGAATATCCCAGCGACCTTCCTCCTCCCATCTGATCAGATCTTCTTCATGAGCAGTCGTACAATATGAATCATACAAATTCAAACAGCAATGCCCACATTGTATACATTTAAATCTTTCCATTTCTGTCTCGACCCAGATGCCTACTTTCTCTTCCGGGCCGTTACCAATAAAAGCATTAACACCAAAAACCATTTTGTAGAGTTTGACAATGTCTTCCCCGCTCAGACTTCTTAATGAAAAGGCTTGGGTCAGCAAGTCGTCAAATTCATGCCAATTATAAAACCGCCTTTCTTTCAAGTTCTCAGGTCGATACCAGATTCCACCATACCTTATTCCCATTGGAGGGCATTTCTCTTCGCCTGGCACGGCTTTTCCTCCGACAAGTAATGAGTATACCTTTGCAAACAAATCGTACTGTTTAGGATCAGATCTAAAATCGTCCAAGATTTCTCTGATCGCAAAGGAGAAACTGAGGAATTTGTTGTTTTTTTGTTCATTGTAACGGTACATCAAAAAAAATGGGGTCAAGTCCGCCTTTGACCCTTATTAATGCTGTCTTGTATTTCCCCTGTCTGTTTTTTAATTTCCCTGTCGTATTTTATAAGCTTCGAAACTCTTCTGTTATTAAGGTTTTTGTCTCTTATTGTCTTTCATGGGTCAAAGGCAGACTTGACCCCTTTTTTTATCTTCCATGGGTCAATAGTAGACTTGACCCCTTTTTCATTTGAGCAACGCTCTGCATAAACTCTCTTCAAGTCTTGAATGTTTAATGCTAACGCTGCCGTTAAGCGGGCGGCGGCTAGTAGCCTCAACTTACGTAAGAATGAATACAGATGTACCAGCACTTATTGCCGGAAACCGCACGTATTAGCCGCTCCGACTTCAACGGCCTTGTTAGGGTTTCTTTAATAATCGATAAGTTGCTATCTTTTAATCAGGCCAACTATGAGATACGCCCTCACCTAAAATTTCATACTTTTGATCATCTGTAATGTTATATTTATCACAGATTTTCTTTTCATATTTTTTATCAAGTTCGGACATATAGTCCCCTTGTTTACTCCAATCAGAAGGGTATTTTTGAGTTGCAATTTGGCGAGTCCTTCTTTGAGACTGGCATATTTCACGATATATCATTTTCCTTTTTTCCAAAGATAGGTCGAATTTTTCAACATTGCTCGATTTCGTGGGCTTAAGTTGCTGAGTTATGCTAATTGACGTTTTAAAAATTGATTTGGGCTTTCCCCTTTCAGCTTTACTCCAGTCTCCATAAGGTGCCCAATATGCATTTGCAAATGGGTGGCTGGTACCTTTGAAATATAGAGCCACCGCTAAAGCATCAACAGCTCTTTTTTTCGCCAAATCTTTTACGGCTTGCTCTAAAATCTTTTTTATTTCTTCATCTCCTAAAATTTTATCAATTTCTATATGATATACAGTTCTTTTCGCAACACTTCTATCAAGGTTTTTGGATCGAAGCAGCTTATATCTACTTTCTGCCATAGCACTTATAGAAAAAGCTGTTGCTATAAATACAACCACTATAGATACCACAATTTTTTTCATCAGCCCCCCTATATTTTTATTAATTCAACACCCTAACCGGACGCTTTTGGAGCGTAGCGGCAAAAGCGGTCCGAGTTAATTTGCCTTGTTAGGCTTTTTATCGATTACTGTTAAACTCTCAGCCTGTTCAAGTAGCACGGCTACTTCTTGCGCAGAGTAGCCCTCAAGATGAACTATCTGTTTGTTTTTTGTTTGTAGCATTAATTTCCGTGAACTTCGTGCTTTCAGCCATTGCACAGCAACTGTTGCCAGAGATGGGAATATAGAGGCAGCACCAACAGCCTTTAGAATTTCAACTATCTCCCCGGCTGCCATTACCACGCCAGGATGAGGGACTTGTTCTATGAAACGGATATTGTTTTCGTCAAGCAGAGAGAGGAAGGATTCTTTGCTGTCCCTGAAGGTGACTATTTTTATCTTTTCTTCAATCATGATTGTCCCTTGGTAGCCTAACCCATAAACCCCGCAGTTAGCGCAATTTGCCTTTTATTAATGGGCGTTTAACGATGAAGCATGATTTAATGGTCAAAAAGGAGGTGCCATCATGCTTCATCGTTATATCAACCAGTTTGTTGAATATTGTCAACTGGC
>JAPVVG010000193.1 GCA_028571455.1 Desulfobacteraceae bacterium
GAAGCAGGAATAGATGTAAGTGTCGTGACAGGGAGAACTTCAAAGGCTCTTTTGCACAGGTGTAAAAATCTTGGCATTTCATATATATTCGACGGAGTCGGCGATAAGGCCGCTGTTATGGATTCTGTTATTACGCGGACAGGCGTGCTGCCCGAAGAGATCGCATTTATTGGCGACGATTTGCCCGATCTTCCCCTGATGAAACTGGTCGGCCTTTCCATTGCCGTAGCCGATGCCCACGAAAAGCTGCTGGAAAAAGCTGATATGGTTACATCGGCAAAGGGCGGCTTTGGCGCTGTAAGAGAGGTTTGCGAAACTATATTGAAAGCTCAGGGGCTTTTTGAAAATATTATCAGACGTTTTTGATGGCGTCGTCAAAAGTACGGTCTTTAGCAGGTGCCGCAGAGCTGGATAGCATAGCTTTTTACGAGTTCATTATTTTTGATAATGCTTTTTAAAAAAAATACTAAAAATAAAAGGCTAAAAATTTTTTTAGTCGCAATCATTCTCCTTTCCTTAGGCGTCATATCGGCGGTTTTTATCGGCTATCGATTAGTTTTAAATAAAGGGGGCAAGTTCATTTCATCCCTTCACAGCAAAGCAAACATATCAATAAGCAAGGTTTACCAAACAGCGACGCGTGATGGGATAAAGGAATGGAGCCTGGAGGCTAAATCAGCATATTATATTGATGCAACCAAACAGGCAAATCTCCAGGATGTTGTTGTGACATTTTTTCTTAAAGATGGAGGAAAGGTTTATCTGACGGCCGATCAAGGTATTCTGAAAACAGATTCAAATGATATAGAGGTTACAGGCAACGTTGTTGTGCAAAACGAAACTTACAGTCTGAGAACCAAAAAGCTTAATTATGAACACACCAAACGGATTATTTTTTCAAAGGTTCCTGTGGAAATTGTCGGTGATTCGCTTAATCTTGCAGCCGACTCGATGAGTTTTGATTTAAACACCAACAGGGTCTTGTTTGAAGGAAGGATTGAGGGCAGTTTTAGTGAGACTATTACTTTATAATATAAGAGGTTGTCGAGCTTCCTATGTCTGGGTTGCAATTTTGTTGTTTGTATGTGTTTTTAAGGTGTTTTTTGCATATGCTGACGATTCGACAACAAATCCGGCAACAAATCCGGAAAAAGATAGCAGGAAAATTCATATTACATCAGACAGGCTGGTTGCCGACAACCAAGCCATGTTGGCTGAATTTATTGGAAATGTTGTAGCAACAAGGGAAACCGATGTTATTACAGCCGACAGGCTTAAGATTTTTTATAAAAAGGGTGTGGATAAAAAAGAGAACCCGGCAGCCGGAGAGGAAATGATAGAAAAGATTGTCGCAAACGGCAATGTAGTAATAAAATTTGACGATAAGGTCGCAGTGACGCAACAGGCGGTTTATACGGCGGAAACAGGGATTATTATTTTAACCGGTCCAAATTCGAAGGTCACAAGCGGAAACAATTTTATTTCAGGCGAAAAAATAACCATGTACAGATCTGATGACCGCATGATAGTTGAAGGCGGCAAAGAAAAACGGGTTGAAGCTGTATTTTATTCAAAAGATAATAATATTGAGGGATTGAGGGATTGAGGGATTGAGGGATTGAGGGATTAAAATTAATAGAATACCTTTAATTCCTCAATTCCTCAATTCGCAATTAAGCGAAGCGAATCTATTAAACAAACAAAACTATGGCAAAATTGTCTCTTCAAAAACTGGTAAAGATCTATAATGGAAAGCGGGTAGTAAGCAGCATAAGCCTGGATGTTGAAAGCGGTAGTGTTGTCGGCCTTCTTGGTCCTAACGGCGCCGGCAAAACCACTACTTTTTATATGACTATTGGAATTATAAAGCCTGATGAAGGGAAGGTTTTTATTGACGATGAAGATATCACCGATTGCCCTATGTATATGAGGGCTCGCAAGGGTGTTGGATATCTTCCTCAGGAGCCTTCAGTATTCAGAAAGCTTTCTGTAAAACAAAATATTTTAGCGATTCTTGAAGCGCTGTCTATCTCAAAGTCACAGCAAAATTATCGCGCAAACATGCTTCTTGACGAACTGGGCATCAAGCACCTTGCAAATCAAAAGGCTAATATGCTTTCAGGAGGGGAGCGACGGAGGCTTGAAATCACGCGTGCATTAGCTGCAAACCCATCATTTATTTTATTAGACGAACCCTTTGCAGGCATTGATCCTCTGGCTGTTATTGATATCAAAAACATAATCAGGCACCTTAAAAAACGAGGAATTGGAATTTTGATATCTGATCATAATGTCAGGGAAACGCTTGAAGTTTGCGGCAAGGCATATATATTAAATGAAGGGAAAGTTATTGAATCGGGTCCTCCGGAGAAGATAGCTTCCAGCGAAACAGCCCGGCGTATATATTTAGGGGACGAATTTAGATTATAAAATGATGATTCAATTACGACAAGAGCTCAAATTATCCCAGCAGCTTATCATGACACCGCAGCTCCAGATGGCTATTAAGCTTCTGCAGCTATCCCGCCTGGAACTTATGGATACTATCCAGCAGGAACTGGAGGAAAATCCAGCGCTGGAAGAGGTGACAGATGTTGTCGATAAAGAACAGTCTGCGGAGCAATCTGAAGCTGTGGCGCCTGAAAAACCGATTAAAGAGGTTACAATCGAAGAAAAAATTAATGATAATATTGACTGGAGCAATTATCTTGATGAATACAATTCGTCCGGCAGAATCCATTTTGAAACCGAAAAGAAAAGTGCGCCAAATTTTGAATCCTTTGTAGCGCGCAAGGAATCTTTAAATGATCACCTTCGCTGGCAACTGCTTATGACATTTCAGGAAAAGGAGCAACAAAGGATTGGAAACTTAATTATCGGCAATCTGGATAAAGACGGGTATCTAAAGGTTTCTGTCGAAGAGCTTGTCGAATCAAGCAAGTCAACAACTGAAAAAGTAAATAAAATTTTATCATTAATGCAGACTTTTGACCCGATCGGAGTATGCGCCAGGGATCTCAGCGAATGTCTCCTTATTCAGGCAAACCATTTCGGGCTTAATAATACTGTAGTAACCGATATTATCAGTAACCATCTCAAGCATCTTGAAAATAAAAATTATAAAGCCCTATCAAGAGCGTTAAAAGTAAGCATTGAAGAGATTCTTTCCGCTGTAAATGTTATTAAAGCGCTGGAGCCAAGACCCGGACGGCAATTTTCCGATGAAGAGCCTCAATATATCATTCCGGATATTTCTGTTTATAAATCGGAAAATGAGTTTGTGATAATGATAAATGATGAAGGAATGCCAAAACTCCAGGTCAGCTCTTTTTATAAAAACGCAATAAAACGCGGAGAAAAAATCTCTGGCAACGCAAAGAGCTATATGCAGGAGAAAATGCGTTCAGCAGCATGGTTAATCAAAAGCATTTATCAGCGCCAGAAGACCATCTACAGGGTTATGGAAAGCATATTAAAATTTCAGCAAGACTTTTTCGAAAAGGGAATAGCATACTTAAAGCCGATGGTGCTAAGGGATGTGGCTCAGGATATAGGCATGCACGAATCAACAATCAGCAGGGTTACAACAAACAAGTATGCTGATACTCCCCAGGGTATTTTTGAATTGAAATATTTTTTTAATAGTTCTATTAATCGAATAGATGGTGAGGCAATAGCCTCTGTCAGCGTTCAGGAAAAGATAAAACAGATTATTGCTGGAGAAAATCCCCAAAAACCTTACAGCGATGATAAAATCTCAAAACTTTTGAAGGAGCTGAATATTGATATTGCCAGAAGGACGGTAGCCAAGTATCGGGAAAGGCTAAAACTGCTGCCGTCAAACAAACGTAAACAATTTTAGGGAGGTTTTTGCATGCAGACATCTGTAACTTTTAAAAATCTGGATTCCTCTGAAAATTTAAAATCTTATGTTCAAGAAAAACTTAACCGGTTTGATAAATACCTGCACAACCCGGCCGAAGCAAAGGTTGTACTTTTGGTTGAAAAGTTTCGTCATATAGCGGAAATCAATATTATTGGTGATAGACTAAATGTAAACGGCAAAGAAGAAACAGGCGACATGTATTCGGCCATTGATATGGTTCTGGATAAGCTTGAGAAACAGATAAAGAAAAACAAGCAAAAAAACAGAGGACGCCAAGGCGGTTCAAGGGCCAGGGCAAAAGGCGCCTTTGTTGAAGAGATTGCTCATCCTGATATAGAGGTTGAGAGAGATGTCAAGATTAAAAATATCGAATATAAACCAATGGATGTAGAAGAAGCTATAATGCAGATGGATCTTATAAACAGTAATTTTCTTGTGTTTACAAATGCCAGGACTAATCAGGTTAATGTTCTTTACGGCCGTAAAGATGGACACTACGGCTTGATTCAGCCAAGTGGTTGATAATATGGTTTATTAATACTTATTTGATGAATTCGTAATAAGTTGAAAATCAAGTCACTCCCGCGAAGGCGGGAGTCCATAACAACCCGTAATTACTGGATTCCCGCCTTCGCGGGAGTGACGGTTAATGGGTATGTTGGACTTTTTACGACGCCATCAGGTATTAACAAAATTTTTGGTGAATGTTAAATGAAAATTCTTGAGGTTTTAGATAAAGAAGCAATTCTTGTTGACCTTAAATCGGATGACAAGAAGGGGGTGCTTGAGGAACTTGTCACGCCTGCGGCCCGTATTGCCGGAGTAAATCATGAAGAGGTTATGCGAGTACTCCTGGAGAGGGAACAATTAGGCAGTACCGGCATAGGCGGAGGAATCGGCATTCCGCACGGCAAACTAAAGGGCCTAAAATCACTGGTGCTTGGTTTTGGTCTTAGCCGAAAAGGGGTTGACTTTGAATCTATAGACGGCAAGCCTACCCACATCTTTTTTCTTCTGGTTACACCGGAAAATTCAACAGGTCTTCACTTGAAATTGCTTGCCCGGATTTCCAGGATTCTTAAAAATGATCTTTTTAAAGAAAGGCTAATGCAAGCCACTGACAGTGTTGAAATCCTTTCCATCATAAAGGAGGAGGATGATAGGTTTTGACAACCACAACTATAATTAGTGTCTGTCCGAAAAGTATTTTTTTCAATACTGGCAATAGGTTCAGCTTATTTACCTATGTGAAGATTTGTGAAAAAGCTATTAGCCATTAGCTCTTAGCTGAATGTGTTATCCGTTTGATTTTTAAGCTAAAAGCTAATTGCTAAAAGCTAACTGCTAAAAATCTTCGATTTGAGAATAGCATCCAACTGACTATAATTTCAGGTGTTTTGAGTTTTCGTCAAGACACTAATTAAGTAATAGGGAGTGTTATGATAGGCATAGTTATTGTTACGCACAGACAGCTTGGGGATTCATTGGTTGATGCCGCTGAATTCATTCTTGGCGGCAGGCCGGAAGCTATGGAGTCGGTCTCCATAGATTTGAATGAAAAGGCAGATATGCTTCGCTTGAAAATTGCCGAAGCAATAAACAGGGTAAAAACAAAAGAAGGGGTGCTTGTTTTAACCGATATGTTTGGTGGAACCCCTTCCAATCTAAGCTATTCATTTCTTGAAGAAGGAAGGATAGAGGTTTTATCAGGTGTTAACCTTCCGATTTTGTTAAAAGCGGTTAACGCTCGAAAAAACACTGAACTTAGTAAGCTCGGACAAAGCCTGGAAGCTTTTGGGAAAAAAAGCATTTCACTTGCAAGTGCTATTTTAAAAGGAAACAAACGCAGCAAGGATTGATGATTGTCGATTTATGATTGTCGACACGCGGCGCACCCGCCGTGCTCGCGCCCGTCGCGGCAGGGGCGCTTGCGCCGCGTGAAAGATAGAGCACTTCGGTTTCTCAGCATAAACTCAGCGATTCCATCAATCAACAATCATAAATCATAAATCCAAATAGCACATGATACATACAAAGGAGGTCTTATGAGCATAAAAATAGGCATCAACGGTTTTGGAAGAATAGGACGTCTTATTCTCAGGACCGCTATTAATCATCCGGAAGTTGAGGTCGTGGCGATTAATGATCTTACAGACGCAGCCACAATGGCCTATCTTCTTGCCTATGATTCTGTGCACGGTAAACTGGGTGTTGAAGTTACGGCCAGGGACGACTCAATTGAAGTAGCAGGAAAATCAATTGGCATTACATCCATAAAGGACCCCGCCAACCTTGCCTGGAGAGACTTTGGGGTTGACATTGTCGCTGAATGCACCGGACTTTTCAGGGATTCCGAAAGCGCATCAAAGCATCTTGCTGCAGGTGCTCGAAAGGTTATTATATCCGCCCCTGCCAAAGACCCCGATATTACAATCGTCATGGGCGTCAATTCAAACCAGTATAATCCAGCGCAACATCACATTATATCAAATGCCTCCTGTACCACAAACTGTCTTGCGCCGGTTGCTAAAGTGCTTCTTGAAAATTTTGGCATCAGGTGCGGGCTGATGACTACCATACATTCTTACACAGGAGATCAGCGTCTCCTTGATTTTCCTCACAAGGACCTGCGCAGAGCACGAGCCGCAGCCGTATCAATGATTCCGACGACAACAGGCGCCGCAAAGTCGGTTGCTCTTGTGCTTCCGGAATTGTCAGGAAAGCTCAACGGACTTTCGATCCGTGTTCCAACGCCGAATGTGTCGATCGTTGATTTGGTGGCAACGGTGGAGAAATCAGGAGTTACTGTTTCTGATGTTAACCAGGCCCTTAAAACAGCCGCAGAAGAAACCCTTTCCGGCATATTAGGGTATAGCGAACTTCCGCTGGTATCAATCGATTATAATGGATCGCCGCTATCTTCCATTGTTGATGCGCCGACTACATATGTCATCGATAACATGGTAAAAGTTCTTTCCTGGTACGACAATGAAGCGGGCTACTCAAACAGGATGGTCGACCTTGCGGCCATGATAGGGGCGCAGCTTTAAAGATGACCTGTTTTTATACAAAGGAGACAAACCAATGGAGAACCGCAGGCCACTTATTGCCGGAAACTGGAAGATGTTTAAAACCTGCCCTGAGGCTGTGGAAACAGCACGGCAGCTTGTTAAACTGATAGCTGATAATACAGCAGTTGATGTTATGATTGCCCCTCCGTTTACATCTCTTATGCCTGTTTCGGATGTTGTGAAAGGGAGTTGCGTTGCGCTTGGCGCCCAGAATCTTTTCTGGGAACCTGAAGGGGCCTATACAGGTGAAATATCATCGGCCATGCTCGTATCAGGCGGATGCAGTTATGTTATAATAGGTCATTCTGAGCGGCGTCAATATTTTGGAGAAACCGATATAACGGTTAATAAAAAAATAAAGGCTGCGATTAAAGATAATTTAATACCTGTTGTATGTGTGGGAGAATCTGAAAAGGAGCGTGAGTCAAACGATACATTTTCCGTTCTTGACAAACAGGTTGCAAAGGGGTTAGAAAATTTGGCCTTAAGTGATCTTGAGACACTGATTATAGCTTATGAGCCTGTCTGGGCTATCGGGACAGGGAAAACAGCGACAAGCAAACAGGCTCAGGAGATTCATCAGTATTTACGCTCATTGATCGAAAAAAATTTCGGCAATAATCTTGCCAATTCCGTAAGAATATTGTATGGAGGCAGCGTCAAACCGGACAATATAAAAGAGCTTATGTTAATGCCCGATGTTGACGGCGCACTTGTAGGAGGCGCAAGCCTAAACGCAGAAACATTTAGCAAAATAGTTAATTTTCAAATCTAAAATTATGATCACAACAATATTGATAATAATACACGTTGCAGTATGCATAGCCCTTATTATGATCATTTTGCTGCAGACCGGAAAGGGGGCGGATATGGGCGCTGCTTTTGGAGGGGGATCAGGCCAGACCCTTTTCGGCAGCACAGGCGCATCAACCTTCCTGAGCAAGGCGACAACAGTTGTGGTAATTGTGTTTATGCTGACATCGCTGAGTCTTGCATATATATCTTCTCATAGAATCGGCGATTCTGTTGTGATGGAACAAAAGGCGCCGGCAGACAAACAGTCAGCGCCGGCCGCACCTGAAAAAAGCGCTCCTTCCAAGCCCGTGGACTCACTGCCGGCAAAACCGGCTCAATAAGTTCATGGCCTCTTCAAAATGCCGAAGTGGTGGAATCTGGTAGACACGCTGTCTTGAGGGGGCAGTGGGGCAACCCGTGCCGGTTCAAGTCCGGCCTTCGGCACCATTAAATATCAAGCATCTTTGCATTATCTATAGTTCTTACTTTTTCTATACAAGGCTTTCAGTATAAAATATTGCTGAAAGCCTTTTTTATAATACCATATCGGCTTAATGAGGACGTGCGGGGACGCACTGGAAGCAGATGCTCTTGATGAAAAGATTTATGACTAACTATAGATTTTAAAGATCAGCTCCCATGGTGGTCACTTTCACAACCACAGCTTGATGCCAGTTCGGATTTATAATCGGAATTTGCCAGAGACC
>JAPVVG010000194.1 GCA_028571455.1 Desulfobacteraceae bacterium
GAGGCACGGTTCAACCAAGTAGATGTGTTACCGATGGTCAAGTATTTCATGGATGAACTTGACCTGTTCAATTTGTTTAAAAAATATGTCCCGGCAGCAGCAGCGGATTGCCTTGCTGATCATGCTGAAAGCTTATGCGTATTGACAGCAAATATCATATGTAACAACAAACCACTGTATAAAGTTAGAGAATGGCTGTCCAAATATTCTGATGGCTTTGCTGATGAGCCGATAGAGGCGAACCTTTTCAATAAAGATTGGGGACGCCCTCGACTAATTAGACTTATAGCTATTTAACCGATAAAGTGTTTTAGCAATTGCAGAAGGCGACACCCCCAGATGACGGCCGGCTTCAGTCAGCGAAACGCCCCATTCTTCAACAAGTTTCCTTGCCAGTTGAGATCTAATCGCAGAAACTTTCTGGCGTCGACTCCCTGATTTCAACGCCTCGACACTGATATTCTCTTTTTTACAGATTCTGTAGACTCGGGGACATCCATTTATAAATCATTTGCCGGCTTAGCATGCTGATAATATTGTAAAATATGAGACATCCCTATGCAAAATCAATTCGTAAAAAGCTGCGGGAGCTGGTCGGTCTTGCGTATGAGCGCGAGTTGAGCAACTGTAAACTCTTCCAGTTTGCCATCAAGATAGATTGTTAATGTTGCCTGATCATTTTCGAGACGCTTGAGCAAAATTCTTGTGGTTTTACAATCAAAGAGTCTGGCAGTCCATGCAGCAAGACCACGAAGGGTCGGGTCCGGTGATTCCATATAGGGGTAAAGCAGATGAGCAAAACCCTCTACAAGTTGAGGCCTTGCATGGGCAAGTCTTCCAATACCCCACAAAACACCCCTTTGCAGAGCTTCGTGTTCAATATAATTTCCCTCAGGCATGATGTAGGATATAAGTATGTTATGGTATTCTTCTACAAGTCTGTCGTGTCCGGCCATGATTTCGCCCATTGCCTCGGGTGATCCCCAGCCTATTCCGCCGGATTCATCATTGAGATTCCAGATTAGACGGCGCATTATAACCCGTGCCGATTCCATATCATGATCAGCAAGATTTGACACAACCGCTCCCATTGCGGTAACGGCCCGCCATTTTACAAGCTCATCACTATTGTAAAAAAAAGAAAAAAGCGGGTTTACTACCTGCCTGGCTGGTAGTTGACAGATCTTCTCCAGGCTCTTTTCAAAATCTTTATAACTTAAGAGTTCAATTATTTCCTTTTTAAGTTGTCGCCACCCCATTATTTATTTAACTCCCTCTTCCCAGGATATACAATCCTCAGGACAGTATTTTATAGCTTCTTCAACACAGGATTCAGGATAATCCGAAAGTTCGGCAACTTTTATATAACCTGCATCATTCAAACTGAAAACCAGAGGACAAACCTCAACACATCCTTCGCACAGGCTGCATTGACCGATATCAACAACAGGAATTTTCATTGCAGCCCTATCCTTTTATTGCCCTGGCGATTTTCTTTGGATCAACAATTCCCTTTGCTATTTCTGCAGGCTTCATTTTATTTTCCGTTTATTCTTCCTTTTGAAACTCATCCTTAGAAGCTCCGCACACCGGACATTCCCAGTCATCAGGCACATCTTCCCATTTTGTCCCCGGCTTAACATCATTGTCAGGATCACCCTGCTCGGGGTCATATACATACCCGCATACTGTGCACACATATTTGTCCATTTTGCCCTCCTCTATCTTATTCGGTTATCAGTTCCCTTTGCCGCAGCATACAAGCTGGGAGCATTACCAATTTGTTAAAGCCGAAAACATAAACTCTATTCTCTATTCGGGCGGGATAAACCCGCCCCTACTCTCTATTCGGGCGGGATAAACCCGCCCCTACGAAATTTGATGCACGTAACCAGTAGGGGCGGGTTTATCCCGCCCGAATAGAGAATGAGAAAGCACCATTTCTTTCAATCTGCTCGGCCATTTCAAATATTTCATCTGCATTAAAAACGTAACCCATTTTATTCTATCCTTTCTTTTTGTTTTTTAATTTTTAATGTCATAACACAAGATCATTAATTTGAACAGAAAGCTTTTTTAGATAGTATTTTTTTCATTCCCGTAGTGTTGCCAAATGTGTTATTACCTGAATCTTGCATGAAAATTAATGAGATGTTGAAATAAAATTAAATATCAGCATATTGAGACGATTAGAGCAGTAAAGCCAAATACCTGATAAGTAAAAAGGATGATAGCCGATTTATCTCATTAATTTTCACCCTGCGGGCGAGCCGGAGGCTTCCATATGCTGCGTTATTAAGGGCTCAGCATAGTTTACTATAGCTTCGCCCTTAAGCGCCTTGTATATGAAAGCCTCCGACTCGTGCAAAATTCAGGTATTACAATAATAAATACATTTTCTGTAAGCATTAATTTTATTTATTGAAATTCCCTGCAGCAAGCTGCAGTCTGCCGAAGGCGGATTAACTGCTGGAATACATTGAGTATTTCAATGCTTAAAATTTGAGCCTGATCCGCCAAAGTCCGCCAGAGTGCTTTGGCGGAGCAAAGGCAAAAGGGAGCGTTTTGCAAAGGTCTCGATTAGACATCCTTTACAATCAATATAACAGGCGCAGGTATGTTCATCCTGATCCCCTTGAATTTCTGTATCAATACAAAGAGATCAGAGACCGTGAAATAGCAGGGCTTATCGCATCTTCACTTGCATACGGCAGGGTTGCACAAATTTTAAAGAGCGTTGCATTTGTGTTAGACATTATAAATCCGTCTCCTTACCTGTTTTTAAAAAATTCAACCTATACATCGATTAACAGGGCTTTTGCAGGTTTTGCACACAGGTTTGCCTCCCAGGATCATCTTGC
>JAPVVG010000195.1 GCA_028571455.1 Desulfobacteraceae bacterium
AGAAGCGGAGAGACCGGTTAATTTTTCACAAGACTTATTCCAGTGTGTGATGATATGATCGTCGTCAATGACAAAGGTCGGAATCGAAATCCCATGAACAGCTCTTGCAAGTCTTTCCTCGCTATTCCGCAACGCCTCCTCGGCCTGCCTGCCCTCAAGAGCTTTTGCCTCTAACCCCTTGATCCTTTGTTCCAGTTCTTCATACGTCGGTTTTTTGCCCATTAAAAAACCTCCAATTTCACTAAAAACAAAAAAGGCTCATACACATTCATATCTTTTGCATTGTGTATGAGCCCTTATTAACCATATAAAATTGCTTCCAACTTTGATTCCATTCCACTATATTTTATCATTAGTGAATGGAAAATTACACCAATTACCATGCTTTTAAATCAAGTTGAAATGGTCAAGATGGGGTCAGGGAGAATTGATGCCAAAGGAAGACCACCTTTCCCAGTCAAGATCATAACTGGCACTACGGCCCCCACCAGGCCTTTTGATTAAAATGTCCTTTTTTACAAGATCGGCTAATTCCCTCTGAGCGGTGGCCCTGCTGGTATGTGCTATCCCCATATATTTCTTGTTCTTCAACCCTCCTTTAAATCCATCAGCGCCGGCATCAAGTAACCGGTTAATCACCTTGGTTTGCCGCTCGTGGAGTCTTATCTGGGCAAATTCCTTCCAGAATCGGGCCTTTATCATAATTTTTTCAAGCAGGGTATTGGAATTCAGAATAGCCCTGTTCATGCATTCAAGAAACCATTTCAGCCAATCCGTAATATCGCCGGTACCTGTTTGTGTAGTCTTCAAAATTTCATAATAATCATTTCGGTCAGTCATAATTTGTGAAGAAAGGCTATAAAATCTCTTTGGATTGTTTTCATCTCTTGCAAGTAACATATCTGTCAAAGTTCTTGCAATTCGTCCGTTCCCGTCATCAAACGGATGAATTGTAACAAACCATATATGGGCAAGCCCAGCCTTGATGATGCCATCTAAGTGGCTTTTTCCATTTATCCAGGAAATGAAAACTTGCATTTCTTTTTCAATCTTTATGGCTGGAGGCGCTTCAAAATGAACTTTTCTATGCCCAATAGGCCCGGAAACAACCTGCATCGGGCCCTTCTCATCGTTTCGCCATCGACCTGCAGATATCTTTAACATACCGGAATAACCCGTCGGAAAAAGTGCCGCATGCCAACCCCAAATCCGCTCCGGCGTCAATTTTTGTGAATAGTTAACTGTCGCATCCAGCAGGATCTCTACAAGACCATCTGCTTTTTGGTCTCTTACATCCTTCAATCCAGCATCTGGAAGACCAAGTCTGCGTCCAACAGAAGATCGAACGGCATCGGGATCTATTTTTTCACCTTCAATGGCTGAAGTCTTTAATGCTTCCTCAACCAGGACATCTGCACGGGCAGTCTGCTGAATTTCAAAACCTAACTCTCTGATCTGTGTTATAAGGGAACCTTGACTGAATCGGACATTTCCCAGAGGCTTTAACAGCTTATCGCTGTCCCATGTAAAGTCAGGCCAGGATTTGGTTTGCCAAATGTATTTCATGAGATGAGTTGATTTCCCATTTTATTGCATTAATATTTGAGTCGTTTAATTTATGAATTGACCCAATACTTGAGTTGATTATTGAATTTATTTAACTCAAAGTCAAGAGATTATATGAATGGTTAATCCGAAGTATTTTTTCTCTTGCTGCGGCACCACAAAAAAATATATTAACTATCTTAAATGGGCACGGCAAGGGCATTTTGTAACTGAACGTGCCCTTCCTCAAGCAACGCCTCCTCTGCCTGCCTGCCCTCAAGAGCTTTTGCCTCTAACTCCCTGACCCTTTGTTCAAGTTCTTTATATGTCGGCATTTTGCCCATTTAAAAAGCTCCAGTTTCACTAAAAACAACAGAATATGTTATAACTATTTAAATATACAGCAAAAGTCAACAAAAGAAAAGCAACTGGGATTATAATCGTCGGTAATAATAGAGGAATATAAGAAGTCTCATCCTGAGAACAACTCACGGGGGCCGGGGATCAGGGTTGCCAACGATTCAATAGGAGTAACCAGTTCCTCAACCAGTAACGCAGCATAATCAATACAGGCAATAATATCGTCACGTTTAAGCGAAGGATACTCTTTGAGGAGATCCTCAATTGTATCTCCGTTAGCTATCATATGTACAATTTGATGGACAGGAATACGCGTTCCCTTAATGCAAGCTTGTCCGTGAAAAACTTTCGGATCAATTGAGATACGTTCTCGCATAATATCACCCCCTGATTTCTATCTTTCCTAATATATTTATATATTTTACTCATTTTTAGAAGACAAGATCAATCTATTTTTAAGGGTTATAAACTAAAAAATTCCTTATATTCATCCTTATTCCTTTTGAATGTTC
Source organism: Desulfobacteraceae bacterium (assembly GCA_028571455.1). GTDB lineage: Bacteria > Desulfobacterota > Desulfobacteria > Desulfobacterales > ETH-SRB1 > Desulfaltia. The sequence goes on from JAPVVG010000195.1 coordinate 2,418, forward strand.
CGCCTGTCATCTAGTCCATGAAAACCACGATTTTGGTGAAATTGTCCTCGATTTCCAGAAGGTTGCCGAATTCGCGGTCATGAACCCTCTGATCAGTAATCATATAAGCCACCTGCACGTAGAGCCTTTCCTGCCCGATCTCGTTCGCTCCAGGCAAAACTAGACAATGAAGTATCCTCTGCAGAATCTACTTCTGATTTTATTTTTAAAATCTCATCTATGTTTTCCAGGAATACCTCTACCACATCAGGATCAAAATGCTGCCCTTGCTCTTTCTTGATAATTTCAAGGGCAACTTCCACAGGATAGCGGTCTTTGTAAGGGCGCTTGGATGTAAGCGCGTCAAAAGTATCCGCCAAGCCGACAATCCTGGCTGCCAGGGGAATGTCATCCCCGGAAAGGCCCTGGGGATATCCCTTGCCGTTCCATTTTTCATGATGGGAAAGGGCTATCTGCTCTGCGACCTTTAATATTTCTGCTTTAGAATTCGCCAGAATTTGTCCTCCTATGGTTGTATGCGTTTTCATTAAATCAAACTCTTTGTTTGTTAATTTCCCGGGTTTTAGCAAGATACTATCAGGTGTGCCAATTTTGCCCACATCATGCATAGGGGCGGCATATGCTATATTTTCGTCCTTGGCAGGCAGCTCGAGCTTTTCAGCGATCAAAGCGCTGTAACGACTCATGCGAACAATGTGATCGCCGGTATCTTCATCTTTGTACTCAGCAGCCAGAACAAGCCGGTTAATGGTATCGAGATAGGCTTGTTTTAGTTCTTCATGGACAGTTTTGAGTTCTGAGACGCTCTTGTTCAGGTCACCGGCATATTTCTCAAGCTGCTTATTGGCTGTTTCAAGCTTTTTTCTTTTTTCTTTTTCGGATTTGTAAACTTTAACCAGATCACTTGCATATTTTTTCAGTTGATCATCATCAGTATAATCGTCAGAAAAGTTATCTGTCTCCATGGCAAACTTCCTAAAGCTCGAAGATTCTTTGTTACAATTCAGCTATCCAAGTACCTTTTCCACTTTCCTTATCAATTCCAAAGGACTGAAAGGTTTTGCAAAATAGTCGTCCGCGCCGGTAGCAAGGCCATCTTCCCTTTCACGCTGCTGGCCTTTGCCGGTTAACATGATTATAGGACAGGCTTTGGTTTCCGGATCATTCTTCAAAATTCGAGTAGCTTC
>JAPVVG010000196.1 GCA_028571455.1 Desulfobacteraceae bacterium
GAGGTCAGAGGTCGGAGGGTCGGAGGTCGGAGGTCGGAGGTCAGAGGTCAGAGGTCAGAGGTCAGAGGGGTCGGGTGACAGTGAATAGGATTAATTAGTGCCTGAACGGAAACCCCTCATTTCGTAGGTTGGGTTGAGCGATTTTAAAATGTTGGGTTTCGCTGCACTCAACCCAACCTACAAGATCAAGAATTTACAATTTATAAAATAATGAAGCGAAACCCAACAAATCATGTGGTCGGGGTTCTCGGACAGGCACTAATTGGTAACTTCAATGCAGGGCAAGCCTTTAGGCTTGCTTATAGCAGGGCTAAAGCCCAGCCCTACAATCATTTAGATGATTAAATGCTAAAATTGATATAGGAGAAGAAGCACACTTAATTACTATGCAAAGTAAAGATTTAAATAAGCAATCAAGTCGGAAAAGAAGTATGCACGGCAATATCAGCTCGCTGGGAATATGCCTTGGAGCATCTACCATATCGATAGTTCATGTCATACAGAAAATCAGCGAGCACGGAAGGCGCGAGGCAAAGCCCGAAGTGGTTGAATATTCGCTCCATACCCACGAGGGGGATCCAAAGCAGACCCTGATTTCATCTCTCAAGTCTCTGGATATGAATTCATACGACAGGATTGCCGTGACCGGCAGGAAATTTCGCAAATTTGTAAACCTGTCAGACATATCTGAACCTGAAGCTGTGGAATATGCATACCGGTTTGTCAGGCCCGCGGATGTTGCATGTCCTGCTGTTGTTTCCGCGGGCGGGGAAACCTTCATGGTATATGTCATGGACAATCAGGGGCAGATATCTAATGTTTTGACAGGCAACAAGTGCGCATCCGGAACCGGTGAATTCTTTCTTCAGCAGTTGCGCAGGATGAAAGTAACCTTGGAAGAGGCGGCCCAGTGGGCTGCTACTGAAGAGCCGTATCAGCTTTCGGGACGTTGTTCGGTTTTTTGCAAATCAGACTGCACCCATGCAATCAACAAAGGCATCCCCAAATCAAAGGTAACAGCCGGACTTTGCAAAATGATGGCGGAGAAAATACTTGAGCTGTTAAAAAAGATGCAAAGGAAAAACATTATGATTGTCGGCGGCGCTGCGTTTAACCGGATGATGATTGAGTATCTGCATAAACATATTACCGGCCTTATTGTCCCTGAGGAAGCCCGGTATTTCGAAGCGCTTGGCGCTGCTCTCTGGGCGCTGGAAAATGAGACTGCTGCATTTCCTGGAATGTCGAAATTGTTGAGGACAGAGGCCACATCATTTGACACACTTATGCCCCTTATTGATTTTAAAGACATGGTTGAATTCAAGTCTGTCGCGATGGAGGATGTCAGGCAGGGAGATGAATGCATACTGGGGCTTGATGTTGGTTCGACAACAACAAAAGCAATTCTTTTGCGTATCGAGGACAATGCAATTCTTGCATCTATTTATCTGCGTACTGACGGCGACCCTGTTGGAGCTTCCCGCAAGTGTTATGCTTCTATTCTTAGCCAGATAAGTGAAAAGGTAAATCCTGGTGAAATAAGTATAACAGGATTGGGTGTTACCGGCTCGGGCCGCCAGATAGCAGGTCTTCATGCGCTCACAAACGGGGTTATCAACGAGATAATTGCTCACGCGACTGCGGCGGTATATTTCGACCCCGGTGTGGACACAATATTTGAGATAGGCGGACAGGATGCAAAATATACCTATATCACAAATTCCGTGCCATCCGATTATGCTATGAACGAGGGCTGTTCCGCGGGCACAGGTTCTTTTCTGGAAGAATCCGCGCACGAGACCCTTGGAGTAAAAATGGAGGATATTGCCGATATTGCTTTTAAAGGCAAGAATCCGCCTAATTTCAATGATCAGTGCGCTGCATTTATCGCATCTGATATAAAGAATGCCATACACGAAGATATAAAACATGAGGATATTCTTGCAGGTCTGGTGTATTCCATCTGCATGAACTACTCAAACAGGGTCAAGGGAAATAGGCCGGTAGGAGAGAAGGTATTTATGCAGGGAGGTGTATGCTATAACAGGGCGGTTCCTTTTGCCATGGCCGCGCTTGTGGGCAAGCCGATAATCGTTCCTCCTGAGCCGGGGCTTATGGGCGCTTTTGGCGTTGCGCTTGAAGTCAAGAAAAGGATTGAATCAGGTTTGATGGAAAAGAAGATCTTTGAGCTTGATGTTCTGTTGAACCGTGAGGTGAATTATGGAAAATCGTTTATATGCAAAGGTGGGAAGGAAAAATGTGACCGGCGCTGCAATATAGCTATAATCAAACTGGAAGGAAAGAAATATCCATTTGGCGGAGCCTGCAACAGATACTACAATTTGCGAAACAAGGTAAAATACGATGTAGCGAAGCTTGATCTTGTTCGTGTCCGTCAGCAATTAATTTTTGACAAGTATGCAGGCAAGCTGCCGGAGGGCGGCGGCAAAAAGCCCAGGGCAAGGATCGGGATAAACAGGAGTTTTATGGTAAACACTTTTTATCCCCTTTATTCCACATTTTTTACTCAACTTGGGTTTGAGCCGGTTGTGCCTGACTCCCTTTCTAAAGAAGGAATGGATCAGAAAGAGGCGGCCTTTTGCTATCCCGCAGAACTGACTCACGGTTTTTTCCATTCCCTTATTTATATGGAAAATCCTCCGGAGTTTATATTTCTGCCCCACTTCAAAGCAGTTCCGGCTCAAAACGGTTACACAAGCTCGCAGGTTTGTCCTTTTGTTCAGGGTGAAACCTTTTTCCTCAGGACTACATTCAGGGAAAAACTTGATGAGCTTAAAGATAGAGGCACAAAAGTATTGACCCCGTTGCTTGACATGACAGAAGGGTTGGAAATGGCGAGGAAGCCTCTTGTTGAAACCGCTGTAAAGATGGGCGTTGGAAAAAAAGAGGCTAAAAAAGCTTTTGAAAAGGCCCTGAAGAAACAGACGGAATGCATGGCTGAAATGAGAAAGATCGGGAACAAAGCCCTTGAAGAGCTGGAAAAAGATCCGGATAAAACAGCGGTGGTGATATTTGCCAGGCCTTACAACGGATTTGTTAAAGAAGCGCATATGGGAATTCCAGGCAAGCTTGCATCACGAGGGGTTCTGGTAATGCCGTTTGATTTTCTTACGTTTGATGATGAGAAAACAAAGCGTCATATGTACTGGGGAATGGGCCAGGTCATATTGATGGCGGCAAGACTGGTCAAAAAGCATCCTCAACTCTTTGGAACTTATATCACAAACTTTTCCTGCGGGCCGGATTCATTTATCGTCGGATATTTCAGGAGTCTTATGGGTCAAAAACCATCGCTCACCCTCGAGCTGGACAGTCACACGGCAGATGCCGGCATTGAGACCAGGGTTGAGGCATTTCTTGATATTGTTGCAGCTTACAGGCAACTTCTGGCAGAGAAGGTGATCGTCTACAAAAAGCGGGCTTTTGTTCCTGCTCATATAGAAATGGGAAATGGAAAGTTTAACCTGATAACATCTTCCGGTAAAACACTGCCGGCCACCGACCCGCGTGTGACCCTTATGTTCCCGTCTATGGGCAGAATTTCCTCCGAATCCCTGGCAGCGGTATTCCGCGGCTTAGGGTTCAATGCAATATCCCACCCACCGTCTGATGAGGCCATATTGAAACTCGGGCGCGCAAACACTTCCTGCAAGGAGTGTTTGCCGCTGATACTCACAACAGGAACCTTGCTTAACTACATTTACAATGTAAAAAAAGAAAACGAGGTTCTTATTTACTTTATGCCTACCGCCTCGGGCCCATGCCGGTTCGGCCAGTATTATGTATTCATGGAAGACCTTGTAAAAAGGCTTGAGCTTCCGGATGTAGCCCTGTTTTCACTGACATCGGAAAATTCTTACGCTGGTTTGGGGAAAGATTTCCAGTTAAGAGCATGGTGCGCTGTGGTAATATCCGACGTTATGGAAGATATACGGTCTATGATATTAGCCAATGCAACAGATCCCGAAGATGGGATGAAAATATTTAATGAGGAATGGAACCTGATATTGGAAGAGATTGAAAGAGGGGATTTTTATAGACTGGAAAAAAAGATGGTGCGCACTTCCGAACGTTTTAGCCGGATTGCTGTGAAGCGTCCGCCAAAAGAGGTGCCCACAATCTGCCTTATAGGTGAGATATTTGTCCGCCGGGATTCAATATCACGCCAGTATTTGACAGAGCGTCTTGCAAAAAGCGGATTTGCCACTATCTGTTCACCTGTTGCGGAATGGATATTATATTCCGACTATCTCGTGAGCAAAGGGCTTGTTGACTACAAGGTGTCAAAAATGGAGAAGCTTGAATTAATAATCAAACAGAAATATATGGCTAACTACGAAAAACGTATCAAGTCCATTTTATCCGGATCAGGACTTGTTCACGCAGAACTTCTTGATGTTGAAGCAATAATAAACAATGCCACGCCTTATATATCGCCAAACCTGACAGGTGAGGCAGTTCTTACAGTGGGAGGCACTATAACCGAGGTGGCCTCTCATGCATGCGGCGCTATCGCCATAGGTCCGTTTGGCTGTATGCCAAACCGCCTGTCAGAGGCTATCTTAAACACGATGATGAATCGTAAAGGTAAGCTGGCGACAGACCCGGCAAATAAGCGGCTCCGAAAAATCCTGGCAAATATTGAAGACCTGCCTTTTCTTGCAATTGAGAGCGACGGATCCCCTTTTCCGCAACTGATAAACGCAAAGCTGGAAACCTTCTGCCTGCGAGCAGAGCGTTTGCACAAAAGAATGCTTGATGCGTAAGTGAGCCATAGTATCCGGGCGATACCAATGCAACCAATACATGACAAGATTTGATACCAATGCCTGAAGATAAAAGCCGCACATCAAACCAGGCTCTAAAATACAACGAAGCAGTATTTTGTGTAAAAGGGTTAACCAAGGTTTATGATATGGGCGAGATTAAGGTTCATGCCCTACGGGGAATCGATCTTCATCTTTTCCAGGGTGAATTAGTTGTTTTATTAGGGGCTTCCGGCAGCGGCAAATCGACTTTGCTGAATATTTTAGGCGGTCTGGATACAGCCACCGAGGGATGCGTGGTTTACAAAGACTGTGACCTGACCAGGGCAAACGATTCAACACTGACCCAATACCGGCGTTATCATGTTGGCTTTGTGTTCCAGTTTTACAACCTAATACCCAGCCTTACTGCACGCGAGAATGTGGCTGTCGTTACCGAGATTGTGCCAGAACCGATGAGTCCGGAGGACGCACTCAATATCGTTGGCATGGGTGACAGGCTCAATCATTTTCCAGCGCAGTTGTCAGGCGGTGAGCAGCAGCGCGTTGCGATCGCCCGGGCGATAGCCAAAAATCCTGCTGTCTTACTCTGTGATGAACCAACCGGATCTCTTGATTCCACAACCGGGATTGTGGTGCTCGAAGCACTGGAAAGTGTTAATCGGAAGCTGGGTACCACAACGGTCCTTATCACCCACAATGCGGGCATTGCTGACATGGCGGACCGTGTGATACACTTAAACGACGGGCTCATCGCAAAGGTGCACATAAACGAACACAAGAAGTCGCCGCAGGAACTACATTGGTAAGCTCATGAAGTCACTTAACCGCAAACTTTGGCGAGATCTGTGGGGCATGAGGGGTCAGGCCCTGGCCATCGCCATTGTAATCACAAGCGGTGTAGCCACATTCGTCATGTCACTGAGCACCCTGGACTCGTTGCGTACGACCCGGTCAACCTTTTATAAGGACTACCGTTTCGCTGAGGTTTTTGTATCCTTGAAGCGAGCGCCGGAGAGCCTGCGACTTCGCATCGGTGAGATACGGGGCGTGGACAGGGTCGCAACGCGCGTGGTTGCGGCGGTAAACCTTGATATCGAGGACTTCCCTGATCCGGTGACAGGACAGATGGTCTCAATACCCGATGAGGGTGAAGCTTTGCTGAACCGGCTCTATTTGCGGCGGGGGCGCATAGCAGAACCAGGCAGGGACAACGAAGTAGTGGTGAACGAAGCCTTTGCTGAAGCTCACGATTTTGTGCTCGGTGATGAACTGGGAGCGATCATCAACGGGCGACGCAAGACCCTGACCATCGTGGGAATTGCGCTTTCTCCCGAATACATCTACCAGATAAGTCCTGGAGCCATATTCCCTGACTTTGAACGCTATGGCATTCTGTGGATGAGGCGGACACCGCTTGGCGCTGCCTATGACATGGAAGGTGCATTCAACAATGTGGTGCTGACCCTGTCCGCCGATGCTAATATGAATGACGTTATCAACCGGCTCGACAGGCTGCTGGATTTCTACGGAGGGCTCGGTGCCTATGGCCGCAAGGATCAGATTTCCCACCGCTATCTCTCGGAAGAATTCCGTCAGCTCGGCCAGATGGCTACCATATTTCCGGTCATCTTTCTTGGAGTGGCGGCGTTCCTGCTCAATATCGTCGTAAGCCGGCTCATCAGCACACAGCGCGATCAGGTCGCCATTTTAAAGGCATTCGGTTACAGCAACCTGGATATTGGCATCCATTATCTGAAACTGGTGCTACTGGTCGTGCTAATCGGTGTATCCAGCGGGGTTGCAGCAGGGGCCTGGCTCGGGAAGGGTCTGAGTGAGATGTATATGGAGTTCTACCGCTTCCCTTTTCTGCACTATGCACTCCGGCCAGGTGTAGTGGTTGCTGCGACATTGGTGAGCACTGCTGTTGCCGTAACCGCTACCCTGTACTCGGTGCGAAAGGCGGCGCTACTTCCCCCTGCACAGGCCATGCGCCCTGAACCGCCGGTAAGTTACCGGGAAACCCTTATCGAGCGCATCGGTCTGAAACGCGTGTTCTCCCAGCCTACCCGAATGATCGCCCGCCACATCGAGCGCAGACCGATCAAAGCCCTGCTTTCTGTAATCGGCATCGCCTTTTCATGCGCAATTATGATGGTGGGCAGTTTCTTCAGTGACGCTGTCGACCATATGGTGTACGTGCAGTTCGGGCTTTCCCAGCGCGAAGATGTCTCCGTCACCTTTGTGGAACCAACATCTAAGAGTGCCCTTTACGAGCTTGAAAGTCTCCGGGGTGTTGAATACGGTGAAGCGTTCCGGTCAGTGCCTGTGAGGCTAAGATTTCAGCATCGGAGCTACCGCAGCGCAATTTGTGGTGTGGAAACCGGCGGAGACCTGCATCGTCTGCTGAACGCAGAGCTCAGACCAATCGATCTCCCGCCGGCGGGGATCGTTCTAACCGACCATCTGGCAAAGATACTGGGTGTTCAGCCGGGTGACCTGTTGACCATGGAGGTGCTCGAAGGAAGCCGGCCCGTGCGTGAGGTACACGTGGCGGCTCTCGTCAGTCAATATATTGGGGTATCGGCTTACATGGAGCTTGCCGCCCTCAACCGTCTCATGCGAGAGGGAAGCGCTATATCAGGTGTCCACCTGGCTACAGATGCGCGCTATAAGTCTGAAATATATGCTGCCCTTAAGGAGATGCCCCGGATAGCAGGTATAGTGGCCAGGAAGGACGCCATAACAAATTTTCGCGAGACAATGGCCAAGCAGGTACTGATCTTCACCTTCATCAATACCCTTCTCGCCGCTTCCATTGCTTTCGGCGTGGTTTACAACAGCGCAAGGATCGCCCTTTCCGAACGGAGCCGGGAGCTGGCCAGCCTGAGAGTGCTCGGCTTTACATGTGGTGAAATTTCGTATATCCTGCTCGGAGAACTTGCTGTGTTCACACTCGCAGCTGTACCGCTTGGATTCCTCATTGGCCGCGGGTTATGTGCTTATATCATCTTGGAGCTGCAGACCGATCTTTTCCGGATACCTCTGATACTGGAACCGAGCACCTATGCCTTTGCGGCTGTCGTGGTACTGGTGTCGGCATCCGTCTCCGGCCTTATAGTACGGCGCAGACTCTATTATCTGGACCTCGTGGCGGTACTTAAGACAAGGGAGTAAAGCATGCGATGGCGTAAACGAATCGGACTATCCGTTCTCCTGGTGGCTCTCATACTGGCCATTATCTACGGACTGATGCCAAGGCCAGTACCCGTGGATATTGCGAAGGTAACCCGCGGACCGTTGAGAGTCACGATAGAGGAAGAAGGTAAGACACGGGTCATGGACCGCTTCGTAATCTCGGCTCCTGTGGCCGGTTTTGCGCGTCGTATTGAGCTGGATGTCGGTGATAATGTAATTAAGGGACATGTGCTTGTTGATCTGGAGCCGCTGCGCTCCGATGTTCTCGATCCGCGCAGCCGGGCAGAAGCAAAGGCCATGGTGGCTGCGGCAAAGTCAGCGATGCGTGTTGCGCAGGAAAACTCCTGTGCCGCCGGAGCAGACGCGGATCTTGCCCTAATTGAATACGAGCGAAAGAAGAGGCTGTATGAAAGGGCCAGTATATCTCAAGAGGAGTTTGACAGAGCTGAGGCGCTGGCGCGTTGGACCGAAGCTGTCCGCCGCTCGGCCGAGTTTACAATCGAGGTTGCGCGTTTTGAGCTGGATGCCGCGCTAACTGCGCTTGAATACTCGGCGGCCCGGCATGATGGCATGTTGCCGGAAAAGGTCGCCATTAAGTCGCCTGTGAACGGGCAGGTATTGCAGGTTTACCACCGGAGTGAGGGAGTGGTGAATGCGGGACAGCCGTTGGTTGAGATAGGCGATGCACGCGCGCTGGAAGTGGAAATAGATGTGCTGTCAGCCAATGCTGTGCGCATTGCATCCGGAACCCGGGTGCTTTTTGATCGTTGGGGCGGCAAACAGACACTTGAAGGCAGGGTAAGGATTGTCGAGCCAGTGGGATTTACAAAGACGTCCGCCTTAGGTGTTGAGGAACAGCGGGTGCTGGTTGTCGCGGATATAACTTCTGAGCCAAAGCTCTGGAAGCGACTCGGCCATGGCTATCGGGTCGAAGCAAGATTTATTATTTGGGAGGCTGAAAACATCATTCAGATTCCGTCGAGCGCATTGTTTCGCAGTGGAGAGCAATGGGCGGTGTTTGTGTTTGAAAACAACAGAGCAGTTCGCCGAATGATCGAGGTTGGGCAACGCAGCGGTTTGATAGCGGAGGTGATCTCCGGGCTGACTCAGGGGGAACGGGTAATCACTCATCCTGATGATACAGTCAATGACGGCATCCGGGTTTGTCTTCGTTAAGCGGGAAGATATTGGTGTCAGGGGAGCTTCAATTTGACATACGGACGTGCAATAAAGTAAACCCCTTATAGAAAGGACGGGGCTTTATACCCCGCCCTTTCTATAAGGAATTATATCCTTATTCAATTGCAGCACTTCAGTCATCTTCACTTGACAATAACGCCAAATGGCATTATAACATATCAAAATGACACCTTAGGGAGATAATTATGTCTACAACCGTTTCAACTTTACTTGGGAATGAATTAGAAAGCATACATATTAAAAACCCACTTGATATTATTCAAATAAGTCAAAACGGATTAACAAAAGGGGCATTAACCCGTATAGGAAAAGTTCTGGCTCTTACCCAAAAAGACCTTGCAGAATTAACGGCAACATCTTTAAGAACATTCCAGAGATATGAAAACGATAAAAAATTAAATCCCATTGTATCAGAGAGTATGATTCAACTTACTGAAATAATCCGCCTTGGATTCAATGTGTTTGAAGATCGTGATACTTTCATAAAATGGTTAAATACAGCCAATAAAGCGCTGGGGCAAAGAAGACCGATTGAATTGCTGAAATTCAGAACTGGAAGCGATTTGGTTCGTAATCTTTTAGGTCAGATACAATATGGTATCGTAGCCTGATGAACGTATACCGTATCGGAAAGAAGAAATACATAAAGGACTTATCCGGCGAGGGAGCTCGTTTTTATGGCGGACGATGGAATTACTCCGGATATCGAGTTCTATATGCCTCCGAATCTATACCGCTGGCAATTTTAGAGTATATTACTAAAACAGGAGCAGTTGAAGAAGAACTTATAAATCTGAGTATAGCTTATATAGAAGTCAAAGATGACGTAAGTTTTGCAACTGTGAAGATCGAGGATTTACCTGAGGACTGGAATAAATATCCTCTTCCCGAAGATTTGAAGAAAATTGGGACTGACTGGATAATTTCAGCCCAAAGCCTGATTTTGAAGGTGCCGGCAGTCAGTGCGCCTGATTCTTATAATATTCTAATAAATCCAGTTCATCCGGAATTTAAAATGGTAAATTTATTAAAAGTATCAGAATATCAACCTGATCTAAGATTGAGAAAGAAAAAATAATTTGTTCTGTTACTACCATTTATCCTGAACTATAGGGTATCCAAATTCTGGATGGGTGAAAAAAAGTAGGCGGAATAGCTGGCAGAAGAACGGGGGCATCAGCCCGCTTTTTTTCTTTAAGTTTTTCAAGAAAGGCAGAAAGGCTCTCTTTGTTTTGACGTTTGAATTTGTATTTATGACAAAAATCAAGGTAATAACGCAGCCATTTAATATAATATCGATGCTGGTCTGTCTCCAGACCCTTTTCTTCCATAAAAGAGGTGTACAGCTTGGCAAGATCGGCAGCAATTTGAATCATAGTGAGGTTATCCTGTTTTCTGTTTATCACGCCTATATGAATGATATCCTGTTAGAAATAACGTAACATGGGAGGAAATCCGTTGTCAACTATTTTAGATCATGGTAGATATCAGGAAACTATATAATCACTTGTTCACGGCGGCTGCGCCGCCGTGAATCGCGGTGCTGACTACGTCAAGTACCTTGTTCCGTCGCTCCGCGCCTGAACAAGGTACTTGACCGGACACCGTGAACCGCACAATCAAACTGCGTTTGCTTGCGCGGCCCC
>JAPVVG010000197.1 GCA_028571455.1 Desulfobacteraceae bacterium
AAAGATGGCAAAGGTTGGAAGCCAGGTTCCCTTTTCCCGCCTTTGGGCGGGATTGTACTTTCTCAGTCTCGTCTGGAGACTGAGAAAAATAAAGAATCCAAAAAATCCTGTTAATCCTGTCGATAAACACTAAAAATTGTTTAATATGGCCCCTTTTAGGGGCCTTCCTCATACCACCAGTTCTACTGGTGGTGGCTGATTCTGATCTCCGAACTACATCCGGGTGAATTAGAAACAATAAACTGGCACTGCAAATCCATGCTGACCACATTTTATTAGATGACCTCGATGCCCGCCAGGTAGCTGAGATAAATATCAAAGAGTAATCAGGTGCTACTATGGTGAAAGGGACATTAGGTATCCTGATAGAATTGTATCAAAAGAACTTAATCTCCAAAGCACAGTTTAAAGAATATCTTGAAACGATACGAACACGAAGAGATATTTGGATAAGTTCGAATCTCTGCCATAAGTTAATGGAAGCTTTGGAAGCTGGAAGCCTTGATTGATATAATTGGATTCGGTAGTTCAATCGGTACCATTTCGTATCCATGCTGGTAGGATAATTGAACAAGGAACTGGTTTTTTAGATGAAAATCATTTACACCGCTGATCTCCATGGTATTGAAGGTTTATATTCTCAGCTGTTTCGACTTGCCGTCGATTGGCGAGCAGACGCAATAATCATTGGTGGGGACCTGCTGCCAAAGCATGGGTCCTTTTGGACCTCTATAGAAGACCAGCGAGATTTTATCATCCGGTTTATGAAGCCACGACTGGAGAAAATTCATGGCAAACTGCCCGGGATGGAATTTTACGCCATGATGGGAAACGACGACTGGCTCATCAATATGCCTTATCTTGAGGAGCTACAGAGCTACGGATTACTAAGGCTCCTACATAACAGAAAATACCGGCTGGGAAATAGGTTTGAAATAATTGGATACGGCAATGTTCCACCGACCCCGTTCAGCATTAAAGATAGCGAGCGTCTGGACACTGCCGACGCTCCGGTAGAACCTCAACATTTTGCCGCCTATGTCAGCGGAGATAAAGACATAAGACAGATCGATTCTGTTAGGCATTTCAGCCGCCATAATACAATGGAAGAAGAATTGGCCAGACTGCCGGTTCCCGAATCCTATAAGAAAACAGTCTATGTGATGCACGCGCCGCCGTTTCAAACCAATTTGGACGTTTTGTATGACGGGCGACCGGTTGGAAGCCGTGCCATCCGGCAATTCATTGAAAAAACTCAACCTTACCTGACTTTGCACGGCCACATACATGAAGCACCTTCACGTTCCGGAAGTTACCAGGACAAAATTGGCCATACCGTTTGCATCAATCCCGGCCAGGCGACCGGAGATCTCCATGCTGTCATGTTCAAATTAGAGGATGTCTTGAATACAATGAATCATACCATCTTTGGATCTGATTTGGAGAGTGTGATATGAATTTAACCAAAATCATTATCTTTTAGGTTTATTGCGCTTTATTTCCAGGCCTTTTTTAATTCTTCCATTTTGGCTAAAAAGCTATGTTTCATTTCCGCTGGAACCACTTTAACCATCTTTTCAGAAACCATTCTCACATGGGGTGCTAACAAGGAGTTTTTGATTACAGACGCGCCTTTTGGAAGGAATGCAGTAAAGGCAATAAGCAGAATAGAGACAATAAGCACCCCTTTGATTAAGCCGAATCCAGTGCCGCAAATGCGATCTGCCCAGCCTAAAAAGGCAATATTGAGAATATATTTGATTATTACACCCAGGATGCTTATTATTATAAGAACTGCGCAAAAAATGATCAAAAAACTTAGTATATTACGATATGAATCGTTTTGTATCCAGCCGGATAAAGGAATTGCAACCTGCATGTAATATGTGTATGCAGCATAAAAACCGCCTAATACCCCTATAATCGAAAACAGTTCCTTGATAAGCCCTCGAAAAAACCCTCTTATCATGCAAAAACCGAAAATAACTATTATTACAATATCAAAACTATTCATGGGTTACCTTATGAGATATTTGATGAATTCGCAAAAAGTCCAAGATGTTACTTTAGATGGGACTTTTCACGACGCCATCAAAAATAACAAAGGAAATTTTAACAGTCAAGGTGTTTTTCTTTTTTACTTTATCGGCTTAAAATTGTAGTTTGCATTAGATTAAAGGATTGTGATACATAAAAAATTGAAGTCGCCTTGATTCCAACATGAAAGATAAATCAGACAATAAAAAAATCGAATATACATTTTCAGATATAAATCTGGCAAAGCAGCTTTTCGGCGAACATAACAGCAACCTTCAAAGAATTGCCGATGCATTAAATGTCACAATCAATGCAAGGGGCAATACTGTATTTATTCAGGGCGACAGTATTGCCGTAAAGTTAGCGCAAAATATACTTGAGCAGCTCTATGGCCTGTTAAAGGATAATTATCCGGTTTATCCGAATGATGTTGATTATGCGATCAGGGTTCTGAGCGAAGATGACAGCTTTAATTTAAAGGAAATTTTCTTAGATACTGTTTACGTTACTTCCAAAAAACATTCGATAACTCCAAAGAGCCCGGCTCAAAAAGAATATATAGATGCTATTCGAAAATATGATATGGTTTTTGGAATCGGGCCTGCAGGAACGGGTAAAACCTATCTTGCGATGGCAATGGCGGTTGCCGCACTCTCAGAAGGGCGGGTTAGTCGTATAATTTTAACCAGACCCGCGGTTGAAGCCGGAGAAGCCCTTGGATTTTTGCCCGGTGATTTAATTGAAAAAGTCGATCCATATTTAAGACCTCTTTACGATGCGCTTCATGATATGATGCGTTTTGAGAAGGTGTCGAGTCTGATGAAGAAGGGGATTATTGAAGTGGCCCCTCTTGCTTTCATGCGAGGCAGAACATTAAACGATTCTTTTGTCATTTTAGACGAAGCGCAAAACACCACTTCAGAACAGATGAAGATGTTCCTCACCCGAATAGGTTTCAGCTCCAAGGCCGTTATTACAGGCGATATTACACAGACCGATCTTCCGGTTGGAAAACCTTCGGGACTTATAGAAACAAAGAATATCCTTCAGGAAATAGACGGAATAAAGTTTGTCTTTTTTTCAAAAACCGATGTTGTGCGCCATAGATTGGTCCAGAAAATCATCAAGGCATATGAAGAACTGGATGCAAGAAAAGAATTGGGGGATTGAGGAATTGAGGAATTGAGGAATTGAGGAATTCAGGAATTCAGGAATTGAGGGATTGGGGGATTGAGGAATTTAGGAATTCAGGGATTGAGGGATTCAGGGATTAAAATCAGCAGTCCGGCGCAGGCGGACCCAAATTCCCAAATTCCCAAATTCCCAATTCCTAAGTTATGAATTATGAATATAGAGAAAAGCAAAGAATCGATTAACAGGCTTTTAGGCTCCAGCAATTATGTCCGATGGAGCATACTTGTCGGGGTCGCTGCGATATTTACTATTATTTTTTACCCGAGTCTGGTTATTACAGAGCATTCTTATAAAATAGGCGATGTCGCGGATAGGGATATCAAGGCTCCGAGAGATTTTTTTATTGAGGATGAGTCTGCTACAGAAGCAAACCGCAAGCTTGCTGCTAGGAAAGTATTAACCGTTTATGATCATGATAAACTACTATTATCAAAATTAACGACGCGCGTGCAGCAGGCCTTTGCAGATCTCAGAGCGGTTTTTGAAGAAGATCAGAGTAAAGGGGCTGTCAAGAATGAAGCCTCCGTCCATGAACAGATATGGCAGATGAAGAGAGGCTTTGAGGAAACAATCGGTATTTCTGTCAGTAAAGGGGCGTATCAGGTCCTTGAAAAGGAAAAGTTTTCGAAAGATATTGCTTATCTTATTTGTAGGATTTTAACACAGATTTTAGAAAACGGTGTTGTAATAAATAAGGAAATCCTCCTTAAAGAGGCTGACAACGGAATATTTATAAGGGACGTCGGAACCGAAACAAACAGGGTCGTCAATAAAGTAAAGCAATATTACGGTCTTGACCAGGCAAAAACCATGGTCAGAATTATTGGTCAACCTTTTCTTAAGGACTTAGACTATACACTTATAAACCTGATAGTAGATTTTGCTCAAAGGCTTATACAACCAAATATAACATTAAACAGGAGCGCGACCGAAGAGCTGAAAAAGAGCGCGGCAGCAGAAATCAAGCCTGTTCTTTACAAAATAAAGGCAGGGGAGATGCTCTTGCGTGAGGGGGAAAGGGTCACCGAAGTCCAGCTTTTAAAACTGAAAACCCTGCAGACCCATATAAAAAATAAGCAAATACTTGCAAGCAGCATTGGAGCCTCAATGCTGCTTTTGTGCCTTTTGATAATAACATATATTATTCATATAAATCCACAAAGTCGCAATACTCTTAACAATAATAAAAACCTGCTGTTTATCGCCAGTATGCTTATAACCTTTATTTTCATTGCCAGGATCTCGTCATCACTTTCTGAAACACTTACCCAAAACACCCCTTTTTCAATATCCTCTTCATCAATTCTTTATGGCGTTCCCCTTGCCGCAGGCGCTATGATCGTATGTTTATTTATGGGTCTTGATATCGCCATCTCCTTTGCCATGTTGACCGCGCTCTGCACGGCAATCATATTTCAAAATAGATTTGAAGTTTTTATTTACTTCCTGCTTAACGGCACAATGGCTGCCTACTGGATCAGGAATTGCAGAGAACGCAAAGTATTTATTAAGGCGGGAGCAAAACTTGGGTTGCTGAATCTTATACTTGTAACAGCTATAGCTGTTTATATGGCTGAGTTTTCAGCTTCTGCCCTCTTATATGGCTGGGCTTTTGCGTTTATAGCCGGGGGAGTCGGTTCCGGAGTTGTTGCTGCCGGTATTGCGCCTCTTGTAGAAATAGCCTTTGATTACACGACAGATATAAAATTGCTGGAGCTTGCAAATCTTGATCGCCCTATTTTACGCAGACTTATGATAGAGGCTCCAGGAACTTATCATCATTCTGTAATTGTAGGCTCTATGGTTGAAGCGGCAGCATCTTCAATAGGGGCTAATCCTTTGCTGGCAAAAGTATGCGGGTATTATCACGATATCGGCAAGATTAAGAAACCGCTGTATTTTATTGAAAACCAGAGAAACGGCAAGAACAGACATGATAAGCTTGCTCCATCCATGTCAAGCCTGATCTTGATGTCTCACATAAAGGAAGGGGTCGAGATAGCCAAAGAGAATAAATTGGGTCAGGCCATAATCGATACCATCAGGCAGCACCACGGCACGAGCCTTATCAGCTACTTTTATGAAAAGGCAAAAAAAATGAAGGGAGCAAATGCTGTAAATATTGACAACTTCCTTTATCCCGGCCCCAAACCGCAAACCAGGGAGGCGGCTCTTGTCATGCTGGCAGACGTTGTTGAAGCGGCGTCGAGAGTGCTTGATAATCCTACGCCGTCCAGGATCCAGGGCCTTGTGCAGAATCTCATAAACAAGATTTTTTCCGACGGCCAGCTTGAAAACTGTGAGCTAACCTTAAAAGATTTGCACAGCATAGCAAAAAGCTTCAACAAAATATTAAACGGGATATACCATCATCGAATCGAATATCCCGAGCAACTCGTCGCAAACAATGAAAAAGGCGGCAATGGAAATTCTGATAGACAACAGGCAAAACAGGTGCAGGATATTACAAGAGAAAATACAGCAAACAGCACAGGTCATATTAAGCGCCTTGGACTGTCCTGATGGAGAACTTTCGATTCTTATCGTTGATGATCTTCAGATAGAGGAGCTGAATAAAAGGTATCTTAATCGCTCAGGTCCTACAAATGTTATTGCTTTCCCCATGCGCGAAGGGAGGTTTTCAAATATAACCCCTCGACTTCTTGGAGATGTGGTCATTTCCGTTGAAGCCGCCATGCAAGAGGGAGAATTAGCTAAAATAAGCATGGAAGATCGTTTTGATCAACTTCTAATACACGGAATTTTGCACCTGTTTGGTTATGATCATGAAAAATCAAAGGAAGAGGCGGATAAAATGGAAAAGAAGAGTAATGAATTGTTAGATGTGTTAAGTAATAGGTGTTAGGTGTTAGGGAAACATTTAATCCCTGACCCCTGACCCCTGACCCCTGAATCATTGTTACCAAATCTTGTAACTGCTCAGGTTATTAGCCTGAAGACTATAGACTGAAGGATAACTGATATCTCCCCAACGGCAAAAGCCGTATTTGGAGACAGTATACTTAAATGGTTAGGCTATTATTGGGTTTTGTGAGTCTTTTTCCTAAAAGCCTTTAGCCTTCAGCCTATCTACCTGAGTAGTTACCAATTTTTTATATACAGGAGGCTTATTAATGGCTGGATTAGCTGTAAATGTTGATCATATTGCAACATTAAGGGAGGCTAGGGGGGTCTGTTACCCTGAGCCTGTAGCAGCAGCAGTGCTGGCTGAATTAGCGGGGGCAGATGGTATTGTGGTTCACCTTCGTGAGGATAGACGCCACATTCAGGATCGGGATGTCAGAATTTTGCGACAGGTTGTGCAGACAAAGCTTATCCTGGAAATGGCTTCGACCCCTGAAATGGCTGGGATCGCTCTTGATATAAAACCTGATCTTGTGACACTGGTGCCTGAAAAAAGGGAGGAGTTGACAACCGAAGGGGGGCTGGATCTGATTGTTCACAAAAGTGTTGTTTCTGAAACAATTGCCTTACTTCAAAACAGCAGTATTCCTGTCAGTATCTTTATTGATCCGGATCCTGACCAGATAAAGTTGGCTTACCAGATAAATGCCGATATGGTTGAAATCCATACAGGATCATTTTGTGATGCAACAACAGCCGCTAAAAAAGAAAAGGCCTTTTCTAAAATAGTTGATGCAGTCAAGCTATCTAATAAACTTAAACTCGGCGTTAATGCCGGTCATGGAATTTGCTATAAAACCATAAAAGCTTTTAAGGGCCTTAAAGAAATTGACGAGTTCAGTATCGGCCACAGTATCGTTTCAAGAGCAGTTCTTGTAGGAATGGAACAAGCGGTCAGGGAAATGGCAAGATTGATAAAAGAACTATAGATGAACAGCAATATTTTAGGCTGTTGAAAAAACTTACCTTTGACAGCGGTTTTTGAACCGCAGAATGTCGAACAAGGAATTATGAATGTCGAAGTAAGGTATTCTATCATTTTTACTACTATAAAAAGATAGAGCGTAGCGATTCCACCTGTCTGCGTGCGTACACGCACAGGCAGGCAATTCATCATTCGAAATTCCTTGTTCGATATTCGATATTTAAATAATGCTTTGTCGAATGAGCAACATCTCAACGAAAACAGCCAAATTTTCAAAGTGCTAAATTATTACGATTTCAGGTGGTTTTAAGTACTAAGAGGTTGACTATGTATCTTGTAACAGCCGGCGAAATGCAGAAAAT
Organism: Desulfobacteraceae bacterium; assembly: GCA_028571455.1. Lineage (GTDB taxonomy): Bacteria > Desulfobacterota > Desulfobacteria > Desulfobacterales > ETH-SRB1 > Desulfaltia. The sequence continues at coordinate 7,444 of JAPVVG010000197.1, forward strand.
GGATCGGCTTACCATTGAATCGTTTGGTATTCCCGGCAGGGTTCTAATGGAGAATGCCGGCCGGGGCGCAGCGCAAATTCTTTTTGAAAAGTTCGGCGGGCTTAAAAATAAAAAGGTCGGCATTGTGGCGGGACGCGGCAACAACGGTGGAGACGGTTTTGTTATAGCCCGTTATCTTGCCCAAAAAGGCATTAAAGCGACCGTATATCTTCTATCAAAAAGGGCTATGATTAAGGGTGATGCTGCCGCAAACCTGAAGTTGTTAGACCCTTTAAGTATACCTGTTATCGAAATTCCCGACAAAAAGGCTTTATCAACGCATAGAACTTCTATGGTTCACCAGGAGATATGGGTTGACGCCATATTAGGGACCGGGCTGAAATCAGAAGTAAAGGGATATTTCAGAGAAATCATCGAGTTTATCAATAGCTTAAACAAACCGGTTTTTGCAGTGGACATACCATCGGGACTGGATTCTGATACTGGTCAGCCGCAGGGCGCATGTATTCGTGCGCAAGCCACAGCGACATTTGCATTTGCAAAGACAGGTCTCATTCTTTTCCCGGGCGCAAATTATACAGGGGATCTCGAAATAGTGGAGATCGGAATACCACCCCATATTGCTGAAGAGGTCGGGCCCAGGCAATATCTATTAACTTCCAGTTTGATCAGCGATTATTTAAAATTAGCCCCAAGACCCTCTGATGCACATAAGGGCAACACAGGTCATCTGCTCTTGATATCGGGATCGCCGGGGAAAACAGGTGCAGCAGCTATGACAGCCATGTCTGCCATGCGTGTTGGCGCAGGCCTTGTTACTCTTGGGCTGCCAAACAGCATAAATGCTATTCTGGAGTCTCAGATTCTCGAGGCAATGACTTTTCCTCTTCCTGAAACCGATGACGGTATGCTGGGTGAATCATCATTTAATGCGATTATGGAGCTGATTTCAGGCAAAAGATGCCTTGCCATAGGGCCCGGCCTTGGAAGCGCTGTTGAAACAAAGAGTCTTATCCGTCGGGTCATTCAGGAAAGCACGGCGCCGATCGTTATTGATGCCGATGGGATAAACAGCCTGGCAGGTCATACGAAGATTTTACAAAACTTGAAAGCTCCGGTTATATTGACTCCCCATCCCGGAGAAATGGCAAGGCTTGTTGATTCAACCGCCAAAAACATACAGAAAGATCGTGTGGGTTGCGCAAGGGATTTTGCGGAAAGGTTCAATGTTCATGTGGTGCTTAAAGGGGCGAGGACAATAATAGCCCATCCGGATGGCGGCGTTTTTATTAATCCTACCGGTAATCCCGGTATGGCATCCGGAGGAATGGGTGATGTGCTGACAGGAATAATAGCAGGTCTTGTGACCCAGGGTTATTCTCCTAAAACAGCCGCACATGCCGGCGTATTCCTGCATGGAACAGCCGCTGATGCCGTAGCGGATAAGATCGGCCCTTTTGGTTTTCTGGCAACCGATGTTATGAGGGCCATACCTGAGCAAATTGGAAGATTAGTATAGAGGATAGAGGTCGGAGGTCGGAGGCCGGAGGTCAGAGGTAAGAGGTCGGAAGTGGGGAGGTCCGTCTTGTTATTACGTATGTAGAGAAAATAGAAGGTGAAAATATTAATTTGA
>JAPVVG010000198.1 GCA_028571455.1 Desulfobacteraceae bacterium
CCATAGATTTGTGAAACTTGTCAACCATACTTTCTATAACGGTCGATCCCATAGTATCCAGAATATATGCGTAAGAAAGATGATTTTCTTCTGAAAGCCGGGTGATTTCTCCCTCCACATCACTGCCAATAGTCGCTATAAAACAAACAGCATACTCACAGTTTTTCATAACTTTTGCCAGTATCGGACTACTAAGATTCAGTCCTCCCCGAAGATGAACGGTCCCCTTATTGATATGATCTATTTTTATAATCCGGTATTGTAGATGAGGCGTGATTAACTCTTCGAACATATCGGATAAATTTATATGACGCGAAGAACTGCGATATCTCATCCCGTCAAGCAGGTGTGCCACCGCATTATTTTCGAAAATTGGGATGGTTTCTATGATAGATGTGCTTTCCATCTTACTTCCCTCTCTTTATTGCTGTTATTTCGATTGTTTCTACAAAAAATATATTATACCCACATAATAAGTACAAATATAGTTTGAGGTGAAATGAATACAACAAAACTTATCTGTTGTCAAGGTTTTTTAAACCTCAAACGTATGGCTGCCGCAAAATCGGATTGAAGCCTGACCTGTTGTTAAAGGAGAATAGAAGGGATAAAAGCTGTATCAAAGGGGGGGAGGGGGTTCTTCATAAGGATGCTCGATTTCCAGATCCTGGGCGTCCAACAGATGGACCAGTAATTGAAGATTATGGGTAATCGATTCCATCTTGTTTTGGGGAAGCCGCTTGAGGCCATCTACAATCTTTTGTTGTATAGGGGGTGGCGCGTTTTGAGCAAGTGTTTTGCCTGCGTCTGTCAGTTCAATATTGATTACCCGGCGATCAGGGGAATTCCTCATTCTTTTTACAAGACCCTTATGTTCAAGACGGTCGATTACTCCGGTTACAGTGCTTGATTTGACCATAATGAGACTGGCAATCCGGGAAGGAGGCAGTGGGCCATTTTCGTAAAGGACAAGAAGGCAGTTAAGCTGAGGGGCGCTCACCTGATAGTTTTTATTTAATTCCTTTGTGTAGAGAGATCCCGCCTGCATGAGTCTTCGAATAAGATAAATGATTTCCCTGACCTGATCATGTTGGGGCTCAAAAGTCGTTTTATTTGAGGGAGTTGGAGTATGTATTGCCATAGCAAAGCACCTTTGTTTTAGTAAGAAATATTTGTACTAAAATATTCCATTTTTTTACCTTATCACGAACATACGGAGAGGGCAATAAAATTTTTTGATTTTGGTTATTTTAGGTACCTATGCTGTTTGCAGTTTTTCCAGAGGGCTGATCACCTTACCTTCCAGGTTTTTCAATACAAAACGCCTGATCAATGATCTGTAAGTTTTTTCCATAAAAGCATCCTTCCATGTCGCAGGATTTTTTACAGGTTTATCGGAAAATTCATCCTCCGGGTTTTCACTAAAATCAATAGTCAGGCACATAAAGTCTTCCAGAAAAAATTTTACAGACCTCTATGCCTGCCTGATCTGCCGGTCTTCTTTACCGTCTGATTCTAATTTATCAAGAAATGCTTTAATATTATCGTATTTAACTGTTTTCAAATTCTTTTGATAAAATGATAAAAATTTATTTACCCATACTTGATAAAATATGATATTTTTATTAGGTATATTTTTATCATTGATAAGAAATTCTTTAAAATCGTTTGGATTATTTTTTTTCATAAGATTTTTTCTGTTAAATAAATACTTATACGAATCAATTTTTTTATAATTATTTTATAATAACCACTTGATCTTGATTAAATGTCAATTATTTATTAAATTCAACATATAATAATTGTTATTCTAAAAAATAGTGAATGCTCACAGACTAATTGTTCTAGATTTAAAACAATTATTTGAGGTTATCTCGTGAGTGATGACAAATTTGTTTTCCAATCGATAGGCGTTATTCATTCCCCGCATAAAGAAATTTCCAAAATTCCAATACAACCTGTCTTCTGCAATGGTATTGAGGGTACAGTTGTATTAGATATCGAGTATGCTGACGGATTGAAGGATCTGCAGGGATTTTCCCATATTTATCTGTTCTATTACTTCCATCAATCTCGGAAAATTTGTTTACGCCTAAAGCCATATCTTTCAGATCAGGAACACGGTATTTTCGCTACACGCGCTCCGAATCGTCCCAATAAATTAGGGATGAGTCTTGTTCGATTGGTAAGAATTAAAGATAATATCCTTCATGTCAAAGATATTGATATATTGGATGGCACACCATTGCTTGACATCAAGCCATACATACAAAGGTTTGATTCAAAGAAAAACACCAGATCGGGGTGGCAAGACACTATTTCAGATGATGCTGCCGCCGTGCGAGGTTTGAGACATTTTAAGAGATAGAAAGAAATCAACAAGGCGCTGCACCTGACCGCTATTCCGCTGCGCTCCATAGCGGCGGGTGAGCTTGAATGTTTAAACAAATGGTTGAGGAAGAAATAGATGGCTGAGAGAGTGTGTCCTGTATGGGTTGGTTATCTTCTTGCCAGTCCTGTAAGAAAATTATTTCAAAATCCTAAAAAGATACTCGCCCCATACGTGGAGGACGGGATGAAGGTTTTAGATATTGGCTGTGCAATGGGTTTCTTCAGTTTGCCCCTTGCACAGATGATCGGTTCGAACGGGAAAGTCATATGTGTGGATGTGCAAGAGAAGATGATTAAGTCACTCGAAAAACGCGCACGGAAAGCAGGATTAGCCAGTAGAATTGAAACACGCATATGTCACCATAATTCACTTGGTCTGGATGACCTTAAGGAAAAAATCGATTTCGTTTTTGCATCTGCTGTTGTACACGAAGTTCCTGATGCTCACACGTTTTTTTCTCAGATATATGAAACGATAAAACCTGCTGGAACATTTTTTGTAGTAGAACCAAAGGGACATGTATCAGAAAAGGATTTTGAAATAACTATTTCTATTGCTGAACAGAATGGTTTTAATGTAATCGACAGTCCCAAGATAGGTCGCAGCCGTACTGTCCTTTTGGAGAAAAAATGAATGTTAAAATGGAAGTGCAGGATATGCAGGCAATAAAAGCTCATGAAGCTTAAGTTTCGCATCCCTTCGTTGTTTTCGTGCTGGTTAAATGGACAAATAAAGTGGTGATCTGTTGAGTTGCTGGATTCCCGATTCTAACTATCTTTTATTCCTGCACAAATGGATTGGTATGTTTTTCCTGTCCGATAGTTGTCTCGGGGCCATGACCAGGGAAAACCCTGACAGCATCGTCCAGCACAAAAAGTTTGTTTTTTATGCTGGATATCAGAGTATGAAAATCTCCGCCAGGCAGGTCGGATCGCCCAATTGAACCTGCAAAAAGGGTGTCTCCGACAAACAGGTTTCCACCAGTAAAAAGCGCAATACCTCCGGGAGAATGGCCTGGAGTGTGAATAACTTTTAACGTAATGCTCCCAAAAGATATTGTATCACCATCTTCAAGGGTCTGATCAGGGGGAGGTGAATTGTCTGATGAAAGGCCGAATGAGGCTGCGGCAACTGAAAGTTGACTCAACATTGGCGCATCCAGAGAGTTAATTAATATATCTGCGCCTGTTGCCTCCTTCATTTCTTTGTTCCCGCCCACATGGTCAAAATGACCATGGGTGTTTATAATGTATTTTACTGTCAGCCCCAATTCTTCAATCGACCAGAGAATTCTATCTGCTTCATCTCCAGGATCGATGACTACAGCCTCTTTTGTTTTTTCACAACCTAAAATAAAGCAGTTAGCCATAATTGGTCCAACAGTAAGCTTTTTAATAATCATCGACTTTCAGCCATTTCTTTTTTTAGCCTGTTCAATAAGATCAATAATGCTTGTGATTTTTGGTTTGGGCTTTGAATTAACAATCGTGTTAAATTGATCTTCAGGGAGATTATGTTTCAAATATGTTGACACATCAAAGGTTTCCCACCAGCAATCAAGAATTTTCCAGCACGGCAGGCTGTTATCCCCATATAGCCTGCAGTATCTGAATGATACCGGGCCTCCAAGTCTGGGGCATCTTCGTTCAAGATTATCTTTGCTTGTGTCCATTTATACGCTTTAACTTACGTTAAGCGATTAGCTGTTAGCCCCGCGAATCCGCGGGGTTAATGGCTAATCGCTCATTTTGACTCGTTCCCACGCTCCTGCGTGGGAATGCATACCTGCTTTCTCCCAAATTTCCAATTTCCAATTTCAAGCCCCGCCATGGCTGGGCTACCAATATTGTTAACGGCTTTTAAGCAAAGCCGGTTTTGGATAATTGGCAAATACTTCTTCCGATTTTAGCATTTCCTCGTCGCTCAAGATATAATCCTTCATTTTTCCACTAAAATAATCATCATATGCAACGAGGTCGAGCAGCCCATGTCCGCTCCAGTTGAAAAGGATAACCTTTTCTTTTCCTTCTTCCTTTGCTTTTTTTGCTTCATCAATAACGCAGGCAAGGGCATGATTTGTTTCAGGAGCAGGAATAATGCCTTCTGTCCTTGCGACAATAATACCCGCTTTATATGCCTCAAGCTGTGTAACGGCTTTAGCTTCCATAATTCCTTCACTTACGAGCTGGCTTACAATTGGAGCCATACCATGGTATCGAAGTCCTCCGGCATGAATAGGTGCTGGTATGAAGTTATGTCCAAGACTATGCATGGGGAGAAGCGGGGTATATGCTGCTGTATCGCCATGGTCGTAGACAAATGGAGCCCTTGTTATCGTCGGGCAGGCTGAGGGTTCTACAGGATAAATGTCGATTTGTTTGCCGTTTAACTTGTCAGATACAAAAGGTAGAGCAAGCCCTGAAAAATTGCTTCCCCCTCCCGCGCATCCAATGATGACATCAGGATATTGGCCGATTTTTTCCATCTTCTTTTTAGTTTCAAGCCCAACAATTGTCTGGTGCAGCAAAACATGATTAAGAACACTTCCTAATGCATAGCGTGTCTGGCCTGTTTCATCGCTGACTGCCGCTTCAATAGCTTCACTGATAGCTATGCCCAGACTGCCAGGAGTGTCAGGGTCCCTTTCCAGAGCGTCCCGACCGGCTTTTGTCTCATTGCTTGGGCTGGCTACACAATTCCCGCCCCAGACCGCCATCATCGATTTGCGATATGGTTTTTGATCAAAACTTATCCTGACCATAAAGATCTTGCATTCTAATCCAAACTGGGAACAGGCAAAAGATAAAGCGCTTCCCCACTGACCTGCGCCGGTTTCGGTGGTTATTTTTTTTACACCAGATATTTTGTTGTAGTATGCCTGTGGTACGGCGGTATTTGGCTTGTGGCTGCCCGGGGGGCTTAAGCTTTCATTGTTAAAATATATTTTCGCCGGTGTATCAAGAGCCTTTTCAAGTGCAAGAGCCCTTACCAGAGGAGAAGGTCGCCATATACTATAAACTTTCAGCACCTCTTCCGGAATATCTATCCACCTTTCAGTGCTTACCTCCTGTTCAATCAGATTCATGGGGAAAACTGCTGCCAGAGCTTCGGGATTTACAGGATTTCCATCTGGCCCCAGAGGCGGGTTTAACTTGATGTCTGCAAGAATATTGTACCATTGCCTGGGCATTTCATCTTCTGTTAATAGAATTTTTTTGGTTTCCATAAATTACTCCTTTGCTTCTATTCAGGTTGTCAGGTTCACGGTTCAAAGGTTCAGGGGTTCAATTCTTCATCACTTTCTAATCTGGAACCGTGAACCTGAGTAGTTACAATATTTATTTCTTCTTTTTCCAGCGCTATACGGATACTGTCAAGTATTCCATTAATAAATGCGCCGGATTCTTCTGTGCCAAATTTTTTCCCGATATCAATGGCTTCGTTTATTGATACCTTTGATGGAATATCATCGCAGAAAAGCAGTTCATATACAGCAAGCCTGATGACATTCCTGTCAACGCAGGACATGCGGCTAATCTTCCAGTTGCTTGAAAATCGCCCAATGACTGAGTCGATTTCAGATCTGGCATCAATTACACCATTTACCAGTTTAAGAAAGAATGGAGGAGCATTTTTTGAATGTATAAAATTATCGCAGAAGAGTTCTACCATCTCCTGCGAGTCATTTTTGCTCATATCCATATGAAAAAGAGCCTGCATGGCAAGTTCGCGAGACCTGCGACGAATTCCCATGACTATGCCTGATCGACGAGCTCCATTAAGTTTGCCATTTCCACGGCAGCTATTGCGGCGTTCCACCCTTTATTGCCTGCTTTTGTTCCAGCACGCTCAATAGCCTGCTCAATAGTATCGGTTGTTAAAATTCCAAAGATAACCGGGATGCCTGTTTCCAGGCTTACCATGGCAATTCCTTTGGTAACTTCGGCGCTTATATAATCAAAATGAGGAGTTGCCCCGCGGATTACCGCCCCAAGGCAGATAACGGCATCATAAATCCCCTTTTCAGCCATCTTCTTTGCGATCAGAGGAATTTCAAAGGCTCCCGGCACTTTCACTATTTCGATATCTGCATCACTGGCGCCTGAACGCATCAAGGCATCAATAGCTCCTCCTACAAGCTTGTCGGTAATAAAATCGTTAAACCGGCTTACCACTAATGCAAATTTCTTGTTTTCGGCAAGAAGTTTGCCTTCAAGAATTTTTGGCATTATTTTTATCCCTCCAAATATTATGTTACAGGCCTCGTCAAGTGGTCGAGTGGGAAATTGGTCGAGTGGTTAACTACTCGACTACTCGACTACTCGACTATTTGACTACTCGACTACTTTTCAGGCTATGGGGCTGCATCAATATTTAGAAGATGCCCCATCTTGAGTTTTTTACACTCAAGATATGAACGGTTGTATTCATTAGGCGTTATCTGTATCGGTACCTGCTCAATAAGGCTTAACCCATAACCTTCAAGCCCAACAATCTTTTTAGGATTGTTTGTAAGCAATCTCATTTTTCTTACACCTATATGCACAAGAATCTGAGCCCCTATGCCGTAATTTCTGAGATCAGCCTTGAATCCGAGTTCTTGGTTTGCTTCGACAGTGTCAAAACCCTTATCCTGCAATGCATAGGCCTTTAGTTTGTTCACAAGGCCGATTCCCCGCCCTTCCTGCCTGATATAAAGAAGAACTCCAGCCCCTTCCCTATCCATCATTTCCATTGCCTTGTGGAGCTGTTCTCCGCAATCGCATCTGAGGGAGCCAAAAATATCTCCTGTAAGGCATTCTGAATGAACGCGGACAAGCACAGGTTTGTCCGGGTCTATTACACCTTTAACCATAGCAATATGAAGCAGATTATCTATATCATTTTCATATACAATTGCTTTGAATTCACCCGCAGATACCGTGGGAATGGTGGTTTCAGCGGCAACCCTTACAAATGATTCAGTGCGCATGCGATACTCTATCAAATCTGCAATCGTACATATTCCAAGTCCATGCTTTTCGCTGAATTTTTCAAGCGACGGCATTCTGGCCATTGTGCCGTCATCATCCATGATTTCGCAAATAACTCCGGCCGGTTTTAAACCAGCCAAACGGGCCAGGTCTACCGAACCCTCTGTCTGGCCCGCTCTAACCATAACCCCTCCATGCCTTGCTCTTAAAGGGAATATATGACCTGGCCTGACAAGATCGTCTGGTCTGGCATTATCGGCAGTTGCTGTAAGGATTGTGGTGGCGCGGTCTGCGGCGGAAATACCGGTTGTCACACCTCTTCTTGCCTCTATTGACACGGTAAAGCCGGTCTTAAGCGGTGATGTATTATTGTCAACCATCGGCGGAAGATCGAGAGAATCAGCCTTTTTACCTGTCATTGCAAGGCATACAAGTCCTCGTCCATATTTTGCCATGAAATTGATAGCCTCTGGTGTAACCTTTTCGGCGGCTATCATAAGATCACCCTCATTTTCACGATCCTCATCATCAACGAGAATGATCATACGCCCGGCCCTTATATCTTTAATGGCATCTTCAATTGCAATCAGCGGCATCTTTTCTTATTATCTCCCTTAACCTAAATTGAGCGATTTTTGGCTCGATCTGCACTGATCTCTTGCGCATCAAGGATTCGCGAAAATCCTCGACATATCCACGGGTATGCCTGCGGTTTTCGCAAACCCTTATGCATCAAGATCTCAGCACATTTCTTCCCCAAAAATCGCTTAACTTAGGTTTACATAAAACCGGTTTTTGCCAGCAACTGCATGTCAACAGGCGGCTGTCCGGTTTCTTTCTTTATATTGTTAGCAGGTTTTTCTACAATAAAGTTTTCAATATACTTTCCGATCATATCTGTTTCAATATTAACATAGTCCCCGGCTTTTTTAAAGCCAATGGTTGTCAGCTTTGCTGTATGGGGAATAATACTTACATCAAAACAGTCCTTTGCACGGTTGTTGATGGTAAGACTTATGCCATCTACTGCAACCGAGCCTTTCGCTATCATATAACGTGATAAAAATTCCGGCACACCAATAACAACGATTATAGCATTGCCAATTGTTTTTTTCTGTTGTACAGAGCCAATACCATCTATATGCCCTGAAACAAGGTGCCCGTCAATACGGTCGGAAAGACGAAGGGCTCGCTCAAGGTTAACACGATCCCCGATTTTTGCCATGCCAAAAGTTGTTTTTGCAAGGGTTTCCGGGGAAAGATCAACTTCAAAACGTTTTCCGCCAACCATGACTACTGTCACACAGACGCCGCTTACCGCAATACTATCTCCGATTTTAGTTTGATCAAGAGGAAAGTCGGCATCTATCAACAAACGTTTGCCCTGGTTAGATGGACGTATTGCTGTAATTGTTCCAAGACCTTCTATTATCCCTGTAAACACTCCAGACCTCTGACCTCAGACCTCCGACCTCGTACCACACACGTATCACATGACTCCAAAGCCCACTCACCGGACACCAATAAGCTATAGAACGAAAAAAAAATCAAGAAACCACTCCCCAAGCCCTTAGCGTATTGAAATTACTACATC
>JAPVVG010000199.1 GCA_028571455.1 Desulfobacteraceae bacterium
CAAGATGATCATGATAAGACAGTATTCTCGGGATGAATGGGAACTATACTGGAAAGAAAAGCTGGGCATCAAAGGCTGTTTTAATATCCAGATCGAAGGGGTTCAAATATCATGATGCCACAACTTTTGAACGTTACCAAAAAACAATTAAATATGTTTTTGCCAACAACCCTACAAAAGGAGGATTTTCAAAATGCAGACTATGTATAAATTTTCTAATATGTATGTTTGTTTAGACGTTCTAAACAATTAAATATGTTTTTGCCAACAACCCTACAAAAGGAGGATTTTCAAAATGCAGACTATCTATAAATTTTCTAAATGGAACTTGTTAATAGTTTTCATTGTATCTTTATTGACTGGAGGGGTTAGCACAGCAGCGGATGAAACCAAAATACTTTCTCACATATCCTTAAATGAAATTTTAGAGGATGTGATTAAGACCAACCCGGAAATTCTGGAAGCCCAGGAGCACTATCGTAGCGTCGTGGAAGAACGGTCCATTGCCACCAGTGGATACCTACCCAAAATAGGAGTAGAGCTGACTGCCGGCCCGGAAGTAACGAAGGGCGTGGATACCAACGACGAAGAGGAAAATTTGTTTGCTTCTACTGCGGCGTTGTATGCCCGTCAAAATATATTTAATGGGGGAAAAACGGCTGCATTTGTCAAGGAAACCGATGCCCGGATTCTTTCAGCCGCTTATGAAGTAATAACCGTTGTCAATAGAGTCTTTTTAGAAACTACCGAAGCCTATATCGATGTGTTGAAAACCCGCGAACTATTAGAATTTTCAAAGGAAAACGTAATAACCCAGGAAAAAATCCTGGCGCAGATCAAAGAAAAAACAACCGCAGGGTTTACCCGAGTCTCCGACTTAAGCAACTCAAAAGCCCGGTTGTCCCTGGCCAGAGGTAATTATATTTCCACACAGCAGGATTTGAAACAGGCGATTGTCAAGTTTCACCGCCAGCTTGGCCGCCTGGTACAATCAGAGCAGTTTGTTATGCCCAAGCCTGCTTTTAAACTCCCGGACACTGTTGAAAAAACCGTGGATATGGCTTTACGTTACCATCCTGCCCTTGAAGTGGCAAAATATAATATTCATGCACGCAAGTACTCCTATGAAAAATCAAAAGCAGAGTACTGGCCAACCCTGGATCTGGAATTGAGAAGCCAGTACAGTAATGATGTCAATGGAGATGATGGTGATACAAAGCAAAGCTCCGCCATGCTGAAACTGAATTATTTATTTAGTGACGGCGGTGCACGGGCGGGTGAGAAAGGCAAAAAATACAGGGCGATGCGAAAGGAATACCAACGCGCCTATACCGAACGCCGGAATGTCAACCAGGCTGTCAGGCTGGCCTGGAATATTTATCAGGCGGAGAAACTTAAAAAGGATTTCTTAAATGACTATGTGGACCTGAGTGCCGAAACATTATCCGCCTTTAAAGATGAGTATAATATAGGACGGAGAACACTGCTTGATATTCTTAACATGGAGAACGAGTATACTGCGGCCAGGATCGCTAACACCGAATCAGAGTATATGAACCTGGTGGCCTATTATCGGATGTTCCAGGCAACCGGGGTATTAATTCACGAATTTGATAGCAGCCTGTTAGAAGAGATGCATCTCCCGCCTGAAAAGCCGTATGACCTGAAAGAGTATGAGGACGACCTGGACCCAAACCGGGATGTCGATACCGTCGTAGATGTCAGCGACCAGTGTGACAATTCGATCAAAGGCAGTACCGTTCTTCCTAGTGGGTGTGTTGGAGTAAGGCTTGTCCCAATAGGGTACCAGGAACCTGAAACCATCAGTCCGTATATTTTACCTATTGACAAAACTAAAACTGAACAATCCTTCCATTTGGATATCATTCATTTCCATTTTGACTCTGCCGAATTGACCGACAACTCACGAAAAATACTCGCACCTATTGCCGAACAACTGAATGACGCATCCGAATTTAATATTGAAGTGATCGGGCATACTGACAGTACTGGAACCACCCAGTACAACCAGAAACTTTCTGAGGCAAGGGCACAGAGCGTCTGTGAAGAGTTGAAAAAATTAGGGGTTAGCGAGGACAGGATTGTGACAAGTGGAAGAAGTGAGCTTGAACCTATTGAACCCAATGAAACAACAGAAGGGAGACGGAAAAACCGCCGGTCCGAATTCAAGTTGACCAAATAACTTTTGAGCGAGGAGCCTAACTTCTGATTGATGTCCGGTATTAAGTACATTGCGATATTACTGAGCTTTCTGACTCTGGTGGTTTTTGCCGGGACCACTACCCGGTTTTTCGTACCTGAAAAGCTGGCAGATAATTTCGGTAAAAAATACGGCGGGCAGGCCGTCAGACGTTTAAACAGCCTGTTGTTGCAGATGGAGGAGCTGATTGAATTACCGGAAGATCAAATTGTTATTACCGTAAACCGGTTTTTTAACCAGCTTGAATATCGTCCTGATATCAAAACATGGAACAAGAAGGACTATTGGGCCAGCCGTCTGGAGTTTCTCGGTAAGGGCCAGGGTGATTGTGAAGATTATGCCGTGGCCAAATTCCTGACCATGGTACAGTTAGGTGTTCCAGAGGAAAAATTATTTTTAACATATGTCAAGGCGGTCGGTTACCCGGATGCAGCTCACCTTGTAGTGACCTACTACAAGGAGCCGGGTACCGTGCCTCTTGTCCTTGACAACTATATCAAAAAAATTCTGCCCGCCACCCAGCGGACAGATCTTGTCCCGGTATACAGTTTTACTGCCAAAGATCTTTATATTCAGAAGCAATATGGCCTTGGCAAGCGTATTAACCGGAAATTGTTAAAAACCCAGCTTAGTTTAAAAACGATTGATTTGGAAATTCAGGAGAGGGGAAATTGAGTCTTTTTAAGCAAATAATGATATTAGTGACCTCGTTGCTGCTGATCACGCTGTTCATCGTATTGAGGATCAATTTCAATACAGCACGGGAATTTACTACAAATCAATCCTATCTCAATGCGAAAAATCTTGCCAATGTACTTGCCCTGTCATTTAGTTCAAGACCATCGGATGATATTTTTATGAGAACCAGTATCAATGCAATGTTTGACGGCGGATATTACGAATCCATAACACTAATCCGCCATGACGGCAATGTGATTTACAAGAAGAGTGAAGACTTGGCTATTTATGGGGTGCCTGCTTTTTTCTTAAATCACATAGACCTGTTCATACCTGTGGCAGAAGCCCGGGTGATGGACGGGTGGTCTGTTTTGGGCACGCTTCAGATTAAAGGCCACCCCGGGCAGTCATATAAAAAACTATGGGAGACATTGAAGCAGCTTTGTCTGCAATTTCTTTTGCTTGGCAGTATGGTTATTTTAATAAATTATTTCGGTTTGCGCCACCTTTTAAGAACGCTGGAAAAGATTAAGCACCAGGCTCAGAAAATCAGCGATAACGAATTTATTATCAACCCGGATATCCCGAAAACGCCTGAGTTGAAAAAAGTTGTACTCGCCATGAATATTATGGTCCAAAAAGTGGAATCGATCTTTAATCGCCATCTTGAAGATTTGACTCGTTACCAGGAATTACGTTATAAAGATCATATTACCGGGCTTTATAATCGTTCATTTTTTGTAAAGGAGCTTGCCCATTTTATAGAAAACCGCGGGAAAAAATCCCAGGGTCAGGTTATCCTCCTGGGGTTGACCGGAATGGAAGAAATTGAACTGTCCGGGGATCGGCCCCTTACGCATAAAATTTTCAAGCAAATGGCAAAAACACTAAAAAAAGAAACAGAGTCTGTAGAGGATGCTCTGGTGGCCAGGTTGCCCCGGCGGGAATTTGCCGCAATTCTGCCGGGCAGTACACCGGAAAAAGGCCTGGCAATTGCCAAAGCAGCCATCAGTAATTTTCTGCCGGGATTAAGTCATGAAAAGGATCTCCCCGACTCCATAGCGGTTTATGGCGGTCTGGCATCTTACAATTATGAGGATGATTTGGGCACGGTTCTTTCCAAAGTGGACTATGCCCTGTCAAAGGCCCGGACCGAATCGCACGGGACGGTTAGAAGATTCAGGGAGGAGCAGTCCCAGACTGCGATCGGCAAAGCTGCGTGGAAAACGTTAATTGAAGAGGCCTTTTCTGAAAACCGTTTTTTTCTGACAGCTCAGCCTGTAATGTCTGGTGCGGATGAATTCCATCGTGAAGTCTTTATCAACATGGTTGACCGGAAAGACGTTCAGTATCATGCCGGATTGTTTATACCCATGGTAGTGGCGCTTGGGCTGGCAAGCCGACTTGACCAATATCTTCTGGAGCAGTCGGACCGGTATCTTTCGAACAATCCTGAACATACCCTGGCAGTCAATATCACTACTGAATTCTGCCGGGATCGTTTGGCCGGCCTCTGGCTCAGGAAATTTTTAACAGAACGGAAATCCCTGCAGGACCGCCTTGTTTTTGAGATTCATGAAACCACACTGATCCGGTACCCTGAAATCTGCATTGATTTTGTCGGGTTAATTACAGGGATGGGTTTCAAATTCGGCTTAGACCAGTACACCATGCATGATGCATCGCTCAATCTTCTCAAGAAGATCAAACCCAGTTATATTAAAATTGAGCGGGACTATCTGGAAGTATTTGATGATCCTGAAAAAGTTGATATGGTCCTGAATGCGCTTTTCACGATCAGCGCCAGCCTGGGCATCAAATTGATTGCAACAAAAATTGAAAACGAAGCACAGCGGCGGCTGCTCGCTGATAAAAATATAACCTATTTTCAGGGGCATGGCATTGCAGGGGTTGTTCCTTTGAGAGACAAAAATGAGTGATACGCTTTCTATTGATCCCCTGATGCAGTGTCTGGTGATACTCACAAAGCTGAACCATAAACCAACTTCTGCGGAAGTTCTGGCCTCGGGTCTTCCCTTTGAGCCGAAGAGTAAGAAGCAAAAACTCTTCAGTATTGATAATCCAAAGGCAAATTTTTCACGGGCTGCAGAAAAAGCCGGATTTATTTCACAATTACAGAAGCGCAAATTAAAGGATATCCCCTCCCTTGTGCTGCCGGTGATCCTTACCCTGAAAGATGACAATGCTTGTATTCTTCTGGAAATCAACCACGAGGACACAACCGCACAGGTAATCATCCCTTCTCTCGATGAGGCCCCTTTGCAGGTGACCCTTGAAAAACTGGAAGAGGAATATCTGGGCCATGTATTTTTTCTGAAAAGAAAATATGAAGGATTCGGCCAGGACCAGTTAATCGGAAAGTTTATAAAACGGAAAAACTGGTTTTTCGGCACCCTCATGAAATTCAAGGGGATATACGGGCGGGTCCTGCTGGCAACATTCCTTGTGAATCTCTTTGTGATTGCAGGCCCTATTTTTATTTTGAACGTCTATGACCGCATTATTCCTCACAATGCCATTGACACCCTCTGGGTGCTGGCCGCCAGTGTCGGTCTCATTTATATTTTTGATTTGATCCTCAAGCATATCAGGACCTATTTTTTGGAAAATGCCGCCAGACGAAGTGATGTCATTTTGTCTTCCATGCTCTTTGAGCAGGCCATGAACCTGAAACTTGAAAACAAACCCCGCTCTGTGGGGGCGTTCACGAGTATCATAAAGGACCTTGACGGGATCCGGTCATTTTTCGCATCCGGTGCGATTACGGCGTCTATTGACCTTCCCTTTGCATCAATTTTTCTTCTGGTAATTTATTCCATCAATAATACCATTGTGTTGGTCCCGCTGGCGACAATCTTTCTTATCCTGATTCTCAGTATTCCCATGAGATATTCCATCCAGAAAATCATCGACAGCACCCATGAGGCAATCTATCATCGGAACAGCATCCTGGTGGAAGCCCTGGCCAACCTGGAGACAATCAAGGCGTTCAATGCCGGCAGTTCAATGCAGTGGCACTGGGAAGAGAGCAGCGGATTCATCGCAGGCAAAAGCCAGCACTCCCGGGTTCGATCCGGTTCACTTGCCACACTGACCGGCTTTCTCACACAGTGCTGCAGTGTGACCATTATTATTGTGGGCGTTTACCTAATCAAGGAAAGAGAGTTGACCCTGGGCGGGCTTATCGCGGTCAACATTCTTTCTTCACGCAGTATTGCGCCCTTTGCCCAGGCGATTTCACTGCTGTTGAATTTCGGACAGATGAAAGCCGGGCTCAAATCCCTGAACGAGTTTATGGAAAAGGAAACAGAGCATCCTGAAAAAAAGAAGTTTATCCATCGGCCGACTCTTCGGGGGAAAATCGAGTTCAAGGATGTGGGTTTCAATTACCCGGAAGAAGAGACCAAAGCCATATCAAATATCAGTTTTCACATCACCCTCGGCGAAAGGGTCGGGATCATCGGTGCAGTGGGCTCGGGGAAATCCACCATCGGCAAGCTCCTGCTCGGTCTGTTTGATCCCTGTGAAGGAGCCATCTTTATTGACGGGCTTGATATAAAGCAAATTGATCCGGTTGATTTACGTCATAATATCAGCTATGTGCCCCAGGATGTCATTCTTTTTTCCGGAACAGTACGGGACAACATCACACTCAAGTCCCCCCATGCCGGTGACAATGAAATCATTAACGCAGCAAAAATCGGTAAAGTTGACACTTTCACCGACCGTCACCCCATGGGGATGGACCTCCAGGTAGGAGAAAGAGGATTCAGCCTGTCCGGTGGACAGCGGCAATCGGTTGCTGTGGCCATGGCCTTTATTGAGGAAAGCCCTGTCATTTTGCTTGACGAGCCAACCAATTCCATGGATTTCAATACGGAAACTCAGGTGATTTCGAACCTGGGCAGGGTTACCAAAGGCAAAACAACCTTCATAATGACGCATAAACCGTCCATTCTGGATATCGTTGACCGTATTATCGTCATGGATAAGGGGAAAATTGCAATGGATGGCCCAAAGAAAGAAATTTTTGCGAAACTTGGAGGGAAAACCAAGTGAGCTTTGATAAGGATTCCGTCAAAAAGGTTGCGTCCAGTCGATCTCTGGTACGTACCTATAAAAAATACAATCAGACCGACATCCGGTTTATGAAGAGCCTCAGTGCCGCAGTCCTGTCGGATAGCCCCGCCAGGACGAACATCCTGCTGTATGCCGTAGCCCTTGTAATCGTTTCTCTGATTATATGGGCAAATTATGCCGAACTCGACGAGAGAACCCAGGGAAGCGGACGCATGATCCCTTCCCAGCAGATCCAGGTGGTGCAGAATCTGGAAGGCGGGATTATCAAAGAAATAAAAGTTGTGGAGGGAGAGTCCGTAAAAAAGGGACAGACCCTGGTCATTATTGACAATACCGGCGCCGGAAGTTCCTTTGCAGAGAGTAAATCTGTGATCAATGAGCTTCTGGCACAAACCGTCCGTCTCCAGGCCGAAGCCGGGATCAAAAGTTTTGAGGCAGGCTCGACAGGGGTTGCCGATCTTGACGAACTGCTTGTAAAGGAAAAAAGACTTTACGACACCAACATGATTCGGAAAAAAAGCGAAATCGGGGTCTTTGAACAGCGGTTGGAACAGCGGAGAATAGAACTGGCAGCCACCCGCCTGGAAATAAAATCCCTGAAATCCAGCAGGGAAATGATGGCCCGGGAAATTGAACTCACAGAGCCCATGTTTAAGAAAAGACTGGTCTCCGAGCTGGAATTTATCCAGCTCAAACAAAAGGTCCTGGATAAGAAGCATGAACATGAAAGCGCGATAAAAAATGCGGAATCTCTGGTATCAAAAATCAAGGAGGCTAAAAACCAAATCCTGGAAATAGAGAACAGACATCGGGGTGAAGCACAGGAAGAATTAAATAAAGCCCTGGTGGAAATTGAGCGCAGGAGAGAACACCAGGTCGCCATTGAAGACCGTGTCACACGGACCAATGTCCGCTCCCCGGTTGACGGCACGGTCAAGCAGTTGCTGATTAATACGGTGGGCGGTGTTGTCAAGCCGGGAATGGATATTATAGAGATTGTTCCCAAGGAGGAAAGATTATTGGTGGAGGCAAAAATCACGCCTTCCGACATTGCCTTTCTCTATCCGGGGCTCAAAGCCATCGTAAAGTTGACTGCCTATGATTATTCCATTTACGGCGGGCTTGACGGCGAAGTGGTCCATATCAGTGCGGATACCATTACCGATGAGCGCCAGGAGGAATTTTATCTTGTCCGTATTATGACGGAGAAAAACTATCTGGGCACGGAAACAGATAAGAAAAATATCATTGCGGGCATGACCGCCCAGGTGGATATTATTACCGGCAAAAAAACAATTATGCAGTATTTGATGAAACCGATTCTTCGAGCAAAAAACAATGCATTAAGGGAAAGATAAGGTAATAATGCTTATTATTTACAGCGGAGACGAAAGACTTGTTAAACTCTGTATCGACCTGTTCGGAAAACAGTATGAGACAAGGCACTTGTCCAGCATTCAGAGGTTGATCAATCAAGAGATAACCAGCAAAGATATGTTGATTATCGACCTTGAGTGGTGCCGGGAAAAAGATCTGCCCGAAGTGGTCTGCCCGACCCTGATCCTTGTCACCGTACCGCTAATTGAACAGGCCATGCGGCTTTTGCGGCGTGGCGTAAGAGCCTACGGCAACCGGCACATGCATGAAAAAAACTTACAGCAGGCCGTCTCCGCCCTTAAAGCAGGCCAGATATGGCTGCCCCCTGCCATCGTCAACCGGATGATTACCGCTTTGCCCGCCGCTAATAAAAGCGAAAAGGAAGAAGAAGCATTACTGAAAGCATTATCCTCCAGGGAAGCAGAAGTAGCCAAATGGCTGGTCAATGGTTTATCAAACAGTGAAATCGGTGAAAAGATGTTCATCTCCATTCGTACTGTCAAAGCCCACCTCACATCCATCTTCAAAAAAACAGGC
>JAPVVG010000200.1 GCA_028571455.1 Desulfobacteraceae bacterium
ACGACTTGTCGTCAGTATTGCCAAAAAATATACAAACAGAGGATTGCAATTTCTGGATCTGATCCAGGAAGGAAATATAGGTCTTATGAAGGCGGTTGATAAATTTGAATATCGCCGTGGTTATAAATTCAGCACATATGCTACATGGTGGATACGACAGGCTATAACTCGGGCGATTGCGGATCAGGCCAGAACAATCCGGATTCCGGTCCATATGATTGAAACTATAAATAAGCTTATCCGAACCTCAAGATCCCTGATTCAGGAGCTGGGACGAGACCCTAAACCTGAGGAGATAGCTGAGAAAATGGAAATTCCCATAGAAAAGGTTCGCAAGGTTTTAAAGATTGCAAGGGAACCTATTTCGCTTGAGACTCCTATTGGGGAAGAAGAGGATAGCCATCTTGGCGATTTCATAGAAGATAAAAAATTCGTGCTTCCTTCAGATGCCGCTGTAAACCTGAACCTTGCGGAGCAGACAAGAAAGGTTCTTGCGACGTTGACTCCGCGTGAAGAGAAGGTGCTGCGCATGCGATTCGGGATAGGAGAAAAGGCTGATCATACACTTGAAGAGGTAGGACAGGGTTTTACCGTTACGCGTGAGAGGATAAGACAGATAGAAGCCAAAGCCTTGAGGAAATTGAGACATCCGACCAGAAGTAGTAAACTGAAAAGTTTTATTGAAACCTAAGTCTTGACAAAACTTAGCTCTAAGGGTAGGAAAAAGATAGCCTGTTCGGGGAACAGGCACTACAATGTGGCCTGTAGGTCCGCCAGTCCGCCAAAGTACTCTGGCGGATTGGCGGACTCATCGGCCCGATATCCTTTGTGGGCCCATAGCTCAGCTGGAAGAGCCACCGGCTCATAACCGGTAGGTCCCTGGTTCGAACCCAGGTGGGCCCATGCCTTTTTTTACGATTGGTTATAGATAGTTCGCTGCGTAATGTTAGCCTATTTACTATGCCAGCAATAATAGCCGATATTATTAAGATAATGGAAGACATTGCCCCATCCTATCTTGCCGAAGAATGGGACAATGTCGGGCTGCAGGTCGGGCAAAAGGACTGGCCTGTACGAAACATACGGATTGCTTTGGATCCTCTCCCAAATGTTGTGGCTGCTGCCTGCAGAGAGAGGGTTGATCTTTTAATTACGCATCATCCGTTGATATTTAAGCCTTTAAGCTCTGTCGATTTCAGCACTCCGGTTGGGGCAATAATCAATATGGCGTCTAAGCACAAAATGGCCATATTCGCGGCACATACTAATCTTGACAACGTAACAGATGGTTTAAATGATATTCTTGCTTATCGGATCGGACTTAACAATTTGAAAGTACTCGGAGATATTAGAGGACCGGAAGACTGCCAGGGGCTTGGTCGGATTGGAGATCTTGCCAGAAAGACCAAACTTGCATCCTTTGCCTTAGAAGTTAAGAAAAAACTATGTCTTAATTATATTAAAGTCGCAGGGAAACCGGATCTGTCTGTAAAGAAAGCTGCTTTATGCACAGGGAGCGGTTCAAGCCTGATAAATAATTTTTTTGCGTCCGGCGCTCAGGTATATATTAGCGGGGATTTTCGGTATCATGATGCAAGGGCTGTAGAAGCAGCAAATCTGGGCATTATCGATATCGGCCATTTTGCATCAGAGCATTTAATTGTTGAAGTACTTGCCAGGAGGCTTAGAGAGATTATATCCAAAACCGGAATTGATATTAAAGTTGAGGCGTGCGAGTCTGAAATCGATCCGTTTGTTGTTATGTAAAAAGCCAAAAAACTACTTTTATGGCAATAGTTCAGCCACAAAGACACTAAGACACCAAAATTATAATATAATTCTCTTAAAATTCATAATTTGGGATTTTAGGGATTTTTCGCAATTCCTCAATTTATCAATCATATCCCTCCTTTGTGTCTTTGTGTCTTAGTGTCTGAACCGTTACTTTTTACGAACCCATCAATATTTATACATAATGAGTTATGCATAATGAACATAAAAGAACAGATAGATATTCTGGTAAAACTACAAAAAATCGAAATAGAAGCAGAGGATATTAAATCGAAGCTGAGCAATGTTGCTAAAAAAATTGATTCTTTTGATGCCAAACTCAAGGAGTTTGAACAGTCTATAATTGATGAAAAGTCTTTGCTCAATGATTTGAGCAAAAAATATCGCTCGTATGATTCCGACGCTCAGACGAGCCTTGCCCTGGTCAAAAAGAGTCAGGAAAAGCTTAGAGCTGTTAAGACAAACAGGGAATACCAATCCTTATTAAAGGAAATTGAAGAATTAAACGCAAAAAATTCTCGAGCAGAGGATGAGATGTTGTTAGGTCTGGATCGTATAGATGAAACAGAGAAAGGGATTTCTGTAAAACAAGGTGAATATTCAAAACTGGAACAAGTGATAAATAGCGATAAAGAAGCTATAATACGGGAAGCGGAGCTCGGGGAAAAAAGGCTTGCCAAGCTTGAGGTTGAATGGAATGAGGTCTCAAGCAAAGTAAAGCCTGAATTGCTGAAAAAATATATAATGGTAAAGCAACAGACTATGGGGATCGCGATAACATCTGTTAAGGGAGCTGTATGTAGTGGATGTAATATGAATCTTCCCCCGCAGATGTATAATGAACTTCAGCGTTGTGACAGTTTGAAATTTTGCCCCAACTGTCAGAGAATTATTTACTGGGACAAATCATAGAAATCGGCCGGAGCGGTCCAAACGATCGCTGGATCATTTTTTTGATTCAGAGGAAAGTCCGAACACCGCAGGGCAGGGTGCTCCATAACATGGAGTCGCGGCAACGTGAAGGAAAGTGCAACAGAAAGTATACCGCCCGTCACTTAATTTTCATAAAATGAAATTTAAGTGACGGGTAAGGGTGAAAAGGTGCGGTAAGAGCGCACCAGTTCTTCGGGTGACCGGAGAAGCTTTGTAAACCCCACCCGGTGCAAGACCAAATAGAGGGGTGTTTGAGGATGGCCCGTCCAAGCCCCAGGGTAGGTCGCAAGAGATGTCGGGTAACCGGCATCCAGAGATGAATGATCGTTACCCGGTAAGGGGCAACCCGAACCGGGCACAGAATTCGGCTTATAGACTGCTCCGGCCGTTTTTTTTAAGAGGATATCGGGCCGATGAGTCCGCCAATCCGCCAGAGTACTTTGGCGGACTGGCGGACCTACAGGCCACATTGTAGGGCCTGTTCCCCGAACAGGCTATCAGCTTTGACTACTCGACCAATATTAATTTGCGGCTGAACTATTACAATATGATATAGAGGCAGAGCTAAGCTAAATGCAACAATCTGACCTTGATATTACTTTTGCTGAAAAGGTGCGAATATTTTCTTATGATTACTTGAAGTGTTTCAAATACATTTCTGGATTTGATTCGCACAAGCATGGTTTTACAAAAAGGCTTTA
This sequence comes from Desulfobacteraceae bacterium, assembly GCA_028571455.1. Lineage (GTDB taxonomy): Bacteria > Desulfobacterota > Desulfobacteria > Desulfobacterales > ETH-SRB1 > Desulfaltia. The sequence continues at coordinate 3,426 of JAPVVG010000200.1, forward strand.
TTCAAAACTGATATCTACATCCCAGCTTTTAGAGGACTTTCTTGATTTTCACGGAGCCAAAAACAATAGCAACTGGTATTTTTACAGAGAGCTTACGGCGGCTGTCAGACATTTAAGTCTGGCTAGTTACTCATATCGACATATATCAAACAGACTTCTATTTTATGACCTTGTGAACACAGAGAGTTTTGAAAAGGAAGGTGAAATTACACTTGATTTTTTGGCAAGTTCTATTATGAAAATGGTGCCTGTTATACTTGATGAAGCAAAACACCTTAATATCCCCATTCCTGATGAGACTTTTAATCCCGCCTATTTTCCAACTATTCCGACCAGTGAGATGCTCGATTATAATATTGATGATAAGGATAAAGATCAGCAGAAGAAACATATAGTTAAAATTGCCAGTGAATTTTTGAATATTGCAGAAAACTTTGACAACTTGGGTTTTTATGAACCATACAGCATAGAAAAAATATTGACTATTGTACCGGATAAGATCAACGAGGTCGAGATTAGACGCTTTGAAATGCTTGCGCACAACCTTCAATCTTCATTTGATACATATGTGATACACGGAGGATTCAGGTTCGGCAACAGGAAACTTAAGCAGCTCCGCGGCTATATTTCAGTTGTATTCCATCTTCTTCAGATGATCGGCAGACTTTTCCATTTTTATGAAAGACACCTGCATGAAGCAGGATACAAAAATATTTACAAAAAGGTTCAAGACCGATTAGCATCCCTTATTGATACGTCAACCCTCCTTGACCGTATTATTAATTACGGTCTATATTATGTTTGTCACTTTCTGATGACCGGCAAAGCTTTGGCGCGGGATATAATGAATGAGAATATAGAGCGTTCTTCCATTACTGTCGGTATTCCGGTAAAACTTGGTTTTCACAGCAGACCCAGTCTTCTTGTCGCCAAAATTGTTCAGCATTACGGGGGGCAGGTAGAGCTATGTATAAAATCGGACAGGTTTGACGCCGGCAGTGTGCTTGACATACAATGGGCCGGAGGCAAGATACAGAATGAAAACATCAACAATGTTACTTTCGAAGGGGATGCACGTGCCTTAAAGGATATAGAAAAGCTTGCCAGCGTCAATTACGGTGAAGATACAATGGGAAAGGGAATTCCGCTGCCTGAAGAATTGAACTATCTTAGATAAATTACATATCAAAATTGAGGAATTGAGGAATTGAGGAATTAAAGGATAAAATCAATGAAGTTCCCCACCGCAAGCGGATCAATTCCCGATAAATTCCCCCTTTGAAGGGGGATTAAGGGGGAATTTATTTCAATGGGTTACACCCCCCCTGTGCCCCCCCTCAAGGGGGGAATTTGAAGGGTTTTCTCCTTAAGGAAACGGCATTGACTTTAGGCACTTTGGTTATAATCTATGGTTTCAGCAATTATTGTGGCTGCCGGCAAAGGGATTAGGATGAATGACAAACTGCGCAAGCAGTATGTTTTGCTTGCAGGCCGTCCGGTTTTGGCTTATAGCCTGCTGGCCTTTGATGAATGCGATTTGATAGATTGCATCATTCTTGTTGTTCCCCAAAAAGATATCGATTATTGTTGGAAAGATATACTTGCTCCTCTAAAGCTTTACAAAAAGATTAATCTTGTGCCCGGCGGAGAGAAACGTCAGGATTCTGTATATAACGGCCTTATGGCAGCAGATAAAGATGCTGCAGAAATAGTTGTCATCCATGATGGTGTGCGACCTTTTGTTTCTCAGGAGCATCTGGCGGCATGTATAACCGGCGCAAGAGAGTATGGCGCATGCATTCTGGCTATTCCTGCAGACGATACCCTAAAACAGGTGGACAGTTCCGGTTTTATATGCAACACCCTTAAAAGAGATGATATATTGCTTGCACAGACCCCGCAGGCTTTTCAATATGATCTGATAGTCAAAGCCCATGAAAACGCAAGAAGGGAAGGTTTTGCAGGCACAGATGATGCATCACTCGTGGAAAGACTCGGGGGAAATGTTAAAACAATTTACGGCAGCAGACGGAATATAAAAATTACAAACAGGGAAGATCTTATTCTTGCAACGGCATTACTTCCTTAATTATAGTACATATTTTGTTGGATCCGATATGCCTGCTTTTTTAAAGCCCTGCTTTCTTAAGATGCAGCTATCGCACTTGCCGCATGCCAGGTTTTCCGGAGAAGGATCATAGCAGCTATGCGTTAAGGAATAATCAACTCCAAGTTCAATCCCTTTTTTTATAATTTGCGCTTTGGTCATATTGATTAGCGGAGTTCTTATCTTTATTTTTGTAAGCCCTTCCACTCCCGCCTTTGTGGCAAGATTTGCCATTTGTTCAAAAGCTTTTATGTATTCAGGCCTGCAGTCAGGGTATCCACTGTAGTCGATAGCGTTGACGCCAATAAATATATCGGATGAAAGAAGAACCTCTGCCAGAGCAAGGGCATAGGAGAGAAAGATCGTATTTCGTGCGGGCACATAAGTGACAGGGATCTGTTTTCCTATCTGCTTTATATCTTTTACCTTTGGCACATCAATATTATCAGTAAGGGCTGAAGCGCCGATAATTTTAAAATCCAGATTTATTATAAGATGCTTTGCAACATTAAAGGCATCAGCCACTTTTTTAGCTGCCCGCAGTTCAATGGCGTGGCGCTGTCCATAGAAAAAGGTTAAACTATGCGTTTCAAAGCCTTCATGCTTTGCAATGGCCAGAATGGTCGTTGAATCAAGGCCTCCGCTTAACAGGATGACCGCCTTTTTTTTTGAAATCATAAATCCCTTTATCCGCCAGCGTCCTTTGGCGGATCAATCCCCTAATCCTATCTTATACTTTTCTTTGTTTATCAGGCCAGATTATTTTATGCAGTTGAAGATGAAGCCTGATATTCAGGTTATCTTCAAGTATCCACTTTGCAAGTTTGGCACAGGAAATTTTTCCGAAAACAGGAGAAAATAGTATATTCTTTTCAGGAAGCTTAAGAGATATAAACCTTGTGATATTTTTGGCATACTCATAATCCTCACGACTTCCGATTACAAACTTGACCTGGTCTTTTTGATTGATCCTTTTAAGGTTTTCAAGATCATTTTTGTCGCTTTCACCACTGGTCGGGCATTTAATATCCACGATTTTTATGCATCGTTTATCAACTATGCTTACATCAAAGGTTCCGTTTGTTTCCATCATAACCTCATATCCTTTTTCAAGGAGTTCTGATATAAGCAGAGGTGTATCATCCTGAAGCAACGGTTCCCCGCCTGTAATTTCAATGAGCGGGCAATGATAAGTCGCGACCTTCTGAAGGATTTCGGCTAATTCCATCTCCCTTCCTTCTTCATAAGCATAGCGGGTATCGCAGTATGAGCATCTTAAATTGCACCCGGCAAGCCTCACGAAAACACACGGAAGCCCAGCATATAAAGATTCACCTTGAATGCTGTAAAATATTTCATTAATTAAAAGTGCCATGGCAGTTTTCTTCTGAGTTGACTTTGTATAAAAAGAGGTGTTAAGTGTTAAGTGTTAAGAGCCTGATAAAACAGATAATTGCTTTAACCTAACACCTAACACCTAACACTTAACACCTAACCTAAATGAAAACAATAAGCATACTAAAAAATACTGTTCAGGAATATGCATGGGGGTCTTATACTGCTATTGCCGAGCTTCTTGGCAAAAACACGCCTTCTGTCAGACCCCAGGCCGAACTCTGGATGGGGGCACATCCAAAGGCCCCTTCTATGGTCAAATATGGCGGCAAATGGGTATCCTTGTTGGAATTGATTAAGAACAACCCTAAAGATATTCTTGGAAAAGAGGTGGCGCAAAAATTTAACAACACACTTCCGTATCTGTTCAAGGTCCTTGCGGCGGCAAAACCTCTTTCCATACAGGCCCATCCAGGTAAAACCCAGGCAATCAGCGGTTTTGAAAAAGAAAACAGGCTCGGGATTCCGATAGATGCTTACAACAGGAATTATAAGGATGATAACCACAAGCCGGAATGTATATGCGCGCTTACCCCTTTCTGGGCTTTAAACGGGTTTCGCAGGGTTTCTGAAATTCTATTACTTATGGAAAAAATCTGCCCGCAGGGTTTGGCCGGTGAGCTTGACGACCTTCGAAACCAGCCGGATAAGCAGGGGTTAAAAAACTTTTTTAGCGCTCTTTTGACCATGGAGCCTGAGCGAAAAAAACAGGTCATAGATGATACAATAAAAAATGCGCACAGGTTTTCAGAAAATGATAACCTTTTTAAATGGACAATAAAACTTTATAATGAATATAAGGCAGACATAGGAATTTTTTCTCCTATATTGCTTAATTTGATTTGCCTTAAACCCGGCCAGGCCATGTTTATCCCGTCAGGGGCGCTTCATGCCTATCTTGATGGTGTGGGAATTGAATTGATGGCAAACTCAGACAATGTGCTAAGAGGCGGACTTACCCCAAAGCATGTAGATGCGCCGGAGCTTTTAAGTATTCTTAATTTTGAAGAAAGGGATGTCAATATAATAGCTTCAAAAAAAAGCAAAGATTTTGAGATGATCTATCCGAGCCCGGCCGAGGAATTTGCTCTTTCCGTGATTTCTGATAATAAAGGAATAGCCTATAAAAGCCCTGTAAAAAGAAGCATTGAAATTATCCTTTGCACTGATGGAAAGGCGCTTATAAGGGACATAGACAACAATATTGCCATTGATCTTGACAGGGGAGTGTCGGTTGTTATACCCGCCAGCGTCCAAAATTATACTATTAATGGAAAAGCAACCCTTTATAAGGCTTCGGTTCCGCTTTAATCAGATAGCCACCAAGGCACAAAGACACAAAGATTATTTATAAAATTCACAGCGTCCCCCTATTCACCCCTGCCGCTCAATTTATCTTGTTGTGTAATGATTTCGTTTCTAATCTCCAGTTCTTGTATCTGAATAGAATTCAAACATGACTCATGGATCATTTCGCCATTAGAAAGGGAAATGCCATTGGATACGGCTTCTCTACATAATTTACAAGTAGTCATCTTCAGGCCTATTGGTAGATATAATACCACACTTAAAATATGCCAAGTCCTTTTATGATGGTTTTTTTAATACCCCGGGCAGGCGTGATGATTTAATGCGTATGGCTAAGATGTTTGAGAAATCAGAAGAAATGTTATTCAGGAAAGCGTTTGATATGTATGGTCTGATTCTTAATCCACTCATCAAATTTAGCTCTTAAATATCGTTTAAAGTGGTATCTGGTTACAGGAAAAAGCAGCAGCAGTCCGGCAATATCGGTGATGAACC
>JAPVVG010000201.1 GCA_028571455.1 Desulfobacteraceae bacterium
AAAAGTTAGGACAGCTTTTTAATATGAGTTACTCTGCTGTCAGTCATTGTGTAAAAATATTTAAAGAGAAGATGAATAAAGATAAAAAAGTAAAAAACCAATTTGAAAAACTTAATTCACAATTCAAGCTTTGACACCAATGTCACCAATGTTCACGATTTTAAACGTTGCGGCCTCAATATGTCCTTGTTTGCATTGTGGGCAACGACCGGGACGCGATAAACGTTTCCGGTCTTTAAATATATAATCACAGACTAAACAGTGAAACGGATGGATCATAAGTTTCTTTTTTTGGGGCTTTATTGAATAGCGAATATGCTCAAGATGTTCGTAAACCGTTTTTTCTCGAATTCCCAATGCCTTAGAAATTTCTCTGGCATTCATTTCATAGTTTTTAAGAAGCGACATGATCTGCTGGCGAATCGTTTGCATTAAAATATGATTGCAATCTTATTGACTTTTGGAAAACGCATTTTCAGAAAAGAGGTTAGGGCTTTGATAAAATGCTGATTTACCCTACCAGAAGACGTATGCCTTATCAAGGAAATTCAATATGAAATATTCACAGGCAAAACAGGGGCGTATTTTTGTTATACGTCTTGAAGACGGAGATATTGTTCATGAAGAGATTGAAAGGTTTGCGCGCAAACAGTCCATTAAGGCTGCAGCACTAATCATTATCGGGGGAGCTGACAAAGGCAGTAAACTTGTGGTAGGGCCGAAGCATGGACGCATGAAAACCATAGAGCCAATAGAGCATATCCTTGACGATGTTCATGAGGTAACAGGTACGGGAACCATTTTTCCGGATGATGAGGGCAATCCAACGCTTCATATGCACATGGCCTGTGGTAGAAAAACATTTACAACAACCGGATGCATCCGTAATGGCGTTAAGGTGTGGCACATAATGGAAGCCATCCTTTTTGAATTAACGGAAACAACCGGTATCAGAACGTTTGAATCCCAAACAGGATTAAAGCTGCTAAATCCATAAAAAGGAAATAGGGGACATCCTATAATCCTTCTGTCAAGCATAAAGTGTGCATTTTTAATAAACTAATTTGGCAAAACTACGGGCCGTTGGGCAAAAACCGGTATCATTGCCACCTGAAAAAAGGAAGGCCGACTTATGTGGCGGTCTGGGAAGTCATAAACAAAGAAATACGATTAGTTGAGGTGTCTTATGTTGGAACACACGAAAAAGCTCCCTATTGAACTAAAATTCTTAGGACCACAGGCAAATAAAATAAAGGCTTTAAAGGCTTTAAAATCGTTCGGTTTTGTAAATATTTCGGATACCGTTCCCTGGCGCGATCTATTTCCGGAATATGCTGACGAGGAAATGCCTGGAGTTTGCCTTGCCGGATCGAGGCACAAAGAAAATATGACCCAAAAACAACTTTCGGAATTAACGGGAATCCCCCAAAGTCATATTTCCGAAATGGAAAACGGCAAAAGAGCAATAGGAAAGAAAACGGCAAAGATACTGGCAAAGGTTTTGAATGTCAATTACAGGGTATTTCTTTAAAGGTAAGCGTTCACGGAACGTTGAAATTAGAAAATAGAAATTAGAAATTTGGCCTTCATGCTTTTGTACTGTTGATGAACGCATTCAATTTGGGGCAGAGTTTTTCAACTATCGCTTTGTATTCTGTCTCGTTTGACTTATGCCATGTAGGTGCATTTTATGCACCATCTGTATATAAAATGCACCTACATAACTTGTTTCATCCCTGCCTGTGCGTGCCTGCACGCAGACAGGTCTCCCAAATTTCTAATTTCAAGTTTCAAGCCGTGAACGGCTACGAATATATGAGTTCTATAAAGACTTCAATGCAACCGTTTAATTTGAGATTTTTGCAAAGCTATCAGTATGAAATTTATTGCCGATCTTCATGTCCATTCTAAATTTTCAAGAGCTACAGCCAAAAATCTTGACCTTGAAAACCTCTATATTGCGGCTCAATTAAAAGGCATTACTGTTGTCGCAACAGGCGATTTTACACATCCCGGCTGGTTTGCGGAAATAAATGAAAAATTAGAGCCGGCAGAGGAAGGACTTTTTAAATTAAAAAAAGAGATTGCCAGGGAATGTGACAAAAAAGTCCCGATATCCTGCCGCAGCAAGATTCGTTTTATTCTGGTTTCTGAAATCAGCAATATTTATAAGAAAAATGATAAAACAAGGAAAAATCATAATCTTGTATTTGTGCCTGATCTAAATATTGCCAATAAGTTTAATGCAAAATTAGATAAGATTGGAAACATTAAGTCTGATGGAAGACCGATTCTTGGTCTGGACGCAAAAAATCTTTTTGAGATCCTCCTTGAGACTTCAGATCAGGCTTTTTTAATACCAGCGCATATATGGACGCCCTGGTTTTCTGTTCTTGGTTCAAAATCAGGATTTGACTCTATTGAGGAATGTTTTGAGGATCTTACCCCCCATATATTTGCCGCTGAAACAGGCCTTTCATCTGATCCGCCAATGAACTGGCGTGTATCCAGCCTTGACAATCTTACCCTTGTGTCAAATTCAGATGCTCATTCTCCATTAAAACTTGGTCGGGAGGCAAATCTTCTGAACACAAGCCTTTCATATTCTGCAATAAAAGAGGCAATAAAAACAGGTGATCCTGAAAAATTTTCAGGCACATTTGAATTTTATCCTGAAGAAGGAAAATATTATCTTGACGGACACCGCAAATGCTCTCTTTGTCTTAGCCCGGAAAAAACAATAAAAAACAAAGGTATATGTCCGGTCTGCGGCAAACCTTTGACTGTCGGAGTATTATACCGTGTTGAGGAGCTGGCAGATCGGCCGGCAGGTGAAAAGCCGCATAAAACCCACCCTTATTACAGCATAGTTCCTCTCGTTAATATTTTATCAGAAATATTACAGGTCGGCCCAGGGTCAAAAAAGGTAATGAGAAATTACAGCGCAGCTCTTGAAAGTCTTGGCCCGGAATTCAGCATACTTCACAATCTAAATCCAAAGGCCATTGATAAGGCCGGCATTCCACTGCTTGGTGAGGCTGTAAAAAGGATGCGCAGGAAAGAAATCGATATTTCTCCTGGATATGACGGTGAGTTCGGCCGCGTGAAGATATTTAAAGACCAGGAGCGGGAACATTTAATGGGCCAGAAATCGCTGTTTATCATGCCAAAGACAGATTCAACGACAAAGGCGCATAAAAAATACATAACAAAACAACAAAATAGAAAAACAGAGATTAAGCAGCCTTCACAAGATTTTGGAGGCCAGGGGCCAAGAGCAAAAGAGGGTTTAAATACGCAGCAAAGACAGGCGGTTTGCCACGATGGGGGGCCTTTATTGATTATCGCAGGCCCTGGCACCGGCAAAACCCATACCATTACCTGCAGGATAGCCTGTTTGATAAAAGAAAAAGATGTTTTGCCGGAAAATATTCTTGCAGTAACCTTTACGAATAAGGCTGCCAGGGAAATGAAAGACCGGATTGAACGCTTCACAGGAAGTAACGTGATTCCCTTTGTAAGCACCTTTCACTCATTATGCTTAAGAATTTTAAAGGACAGGGAAAATGATCAGACTCATACTATTATCGATGATGATGATCGAATGGCCCTGATTTCAGAGGCAATAAAACAGGCTGGCGTCGAAAGCTGCTTAGTATCTTTATCAAAAAAGTATCTGTTAGACAAAATTATATCAGCCAAACAGCAGATTCTGCAGCCCCATGATAATTTAGAAGCTGTGGCCGGAAAGGCTGAAATAAATACATTCGCAAGGGTATATCAAGCATATCAGGACATTTTATCCGCCCAGTCCCTTTACGATTTTGAAGATCTTATATTAAAAGTAGTCCTGTGTTTTGAAACAGACAAAGAACTTACCAATATATACCGGCAACGTTTCAAGTATATATTTGTGGATGAATATCAGGATATAAACCATGGTCAATACCGGATTATAAAAGCCCTGGCTCCGCCTGACAAGGATCTTTGCGTTATCGGTGATCCAAATCAATCGATTTACGGTTTCCGAGGTTCCAATGTTCGCTTTTTTACACGCTTTCTTGAGGATTATCCGCAGGGCACTGTAATTCATCTAAATCAAAATTATCGCTCTACTAAGACTATCCTTGAAGCCTCTTACCAGATCATAACAAATCAAAACATCGCCACAAAAACAGATAATGATTCAACATCGCGTGTTTATTCCGAGATAGACGGCATAAAAACAATCAACATTCTTGAGCTAATTTCCGAAAAGGCAGAAGCAGTGGCTATAGGAAAAACAATTGAAGCCCTGACAGGAGGACTATCCTTTCATGCCATAGATTCAGGCAAGATTGAGAATATAAATACCAAAGAAGACAGAAGCTTTTCAGATTTTGCTGTTTTATACCGTACCAACAGCCAGAGTAAAATAATTGAGCAGGTTTTTGAAAAAGCGGGAATTCCATGCCAGATCGCAAGCAGAGAAAGTCTGTTCAGACAAAAAGGGGTCGCAGAGCTTATTTCTATGCTTAAGATCATAGATGGCCAAGGTTCTTTCGTTGATTTTAAAAGAACAGTTAAGTTGTTATCCGGTATCAGCGATGAAACGATAAAAATATTTACAGGATGGTGCTGCCAAAATCATTTTATTTTAACAAAAGGATTTTATAACGCCCGGCGTTTTCCAATACCCGGCATGAGCAAAGCCCGCCAGTTGAAATTCCATGATTTTTTAGTCAATCTGTCCGAACTGCAAAAGGCTGTTAATGAGAAAAGCGTGGAAGAAAAACTTCACTTTATTATAAATAACACCGGACTTGCTTTAATGTTAAAACAGCACCCAGAAAAAAACGAGCCTGCAAGCAGGCTGATAGAGCTGTCTAAAGAGTTTGGCAATAATTCAACAGATTTTTTTGAGATGACTGCGTTGCAGACTGATACGGATATATATAATTCACGGGCTGAAAAGGTCGCCTTAATGACCATGCATGCCGCCAAGGGGCTTGAATTTCCGGTGGTTTTTATTGCCGGATGCGAAAAAGGTTTTATTCCCTTTATAAAACCTAAAGAAGAGCCGGTTGATCTTGATGAAGAAAGAAGACTTTTTTATGTTGCAATGACCCGTGCAAAGGAAAGACTCTATTTAACAATGGCAAAAAAGCGGACCATATATGGGAAGCGCACTTTAAGAACAATTTCACCTTTTGTGGAAGATATTGAGCAAAGGTTGATGGAACGTAAACAGAGCTATTTGAAAAAAAAGAAAAACCAGCTTCAGCTTACACTGTTTTGAACCCCAAAAGCGAGCGTATTCCCCGTCCCGGTCTAAGAGCGAGACGCCCAGTATTGTCATTGCGAGCGAAGCGAAGCAATCTCAGAACACATTGATAAGCCACTCCCACTCATAGCGGGACTCGCAATGACCAAAATTGAGCCAAATGGGGGTTGTGCAAAGCTCTCAGCTAAAAAAACTGTTTTTTTGCTAATTTTTGGTCAACAATCATGAAATCTGTGGGAATAGCCAGAAACTGTATAATAACTGCTCGGCGCTTTGCGCCTCACAACCAGCGAATGCAGCAGTCAATCCCTCCGGCAGACAAGTTTGCCTCCGGTCTTGCTGCTGATCCGCAGCGATTCTGCCCCTAATCTTTAAACTATAGATAATCTTTCGAAAAATATATCTTGAAAGCTGTATCACAATGTGATATATTCATAATTTATGAGGAGACTTACAACCAAATGGTTTAAAAAATGGTCAAAAAAGGTTAAAGTGAGCAATCAAAACTTACTTGATGCAATCAACGATTTAGAAGCAGGGTTATCAACGGTTGATTTGGGCAACCACTTATTCAAAGTGCGTGTTAAGCGTGAACATAGTGGAAAAAGCTCAGGTTACAGAACGATTATTGTCTTTAAGGCAGAGGATATGGCCATTTTTCTTTTTGGATTTGGGAAAAATGAAAAAGAAAATATTAATAAAAACGAGTTGCAGTATTTCAAAAAATTGGCCGATGATCTTTTATCGTTAAACTCTGAACAACTCGAAAAGGCAATATCACAAAAAGCCTTATTTAACTTGGAGAATACCAAATGAGAAAATCAATAAAAGAAGCAATTGGAACAACTGTTCAGGATATGCTTAAAGCTGGGTTTGAATCTTCGTTTACACAAAAAGAACTCAATTCACTTGGGGTTAAAATTTCTGAGGTTGTAATAACATCGACACAAATTAAAGAAATCAGAAAAAAGAGGAATTTGAGTCAAACCGTATTTGCCAAATTGTTAAATGTTAGCCCGTCCTCTGTCAGACAATGGGAGCAAGGGAAAAGAATTCCAACAGGATCAACAAAGATATTGCTGGAACTTCTCGACAAGTCCCCTCACATTCTTGATTATAGAATCAGCGCATAATTGATTCGAAAAAATGGCAGAACAATGGGATGAACTCCCCCCCAAAAGCTGAAACTTTACCAATATTAACAGGTAAATTCTCGGGTTTGAGAAAATTTAGGGTCGGAGATTTCAGGGTGATTTTTTCGATCATAGGAAACACGGCTCTCATTTTGAGAATAAGGCATAGGAAAGAAGCCTACAGATCAAATATAACCTCTCACTGAACTCTCAACACGTGCTACAAATCGGTACAGGCCACCTGTCTGCGCCTGCGTGTGCGCCGTGCCTGCGCCGTTGCGCGGCAGGCAGGTATCCGCACCTGTCTGTATGCATCGCACAGGCAGGTCGGTAAATCGGTAATTCAAGGCGAGAAGACGGCAAAAGCTAAAAAATACCGCTAATTGGCAATTAAGTTTATAAGTTGAGTGCCCCTTAAGCCCCATTGATAGGAATATGTCATAATAAAATAAAAAAGTGTTGTATTATTTTATACAACGTTGTATAAAAGAATGCAACAGACAGAAACAATGTAAAATGAGGGCAAGCAAAGAGAGGAGGTGAAAATGTATACAAATTTTGAAGAGTTATTTTCTGCAAAACGAAAGGCTCTCGGAAAAACTCTTAGGGAATTTTGTCGTGAGAATGGTTTTGATGCAGGTA
>JAPVVG010000202.1 GCA_028571455.1 Desulfobacteraceae bacterium
GATGCTTTAGGATGTGATCTTGAATTATTCAGAGAATCTTTAAGGATACCGGAAAAAGATAAGGTGGCCAGAGATTTGATGATATATTTTTTGTGGCAAACAGGACGTTTTACAAACCAGAAGATATCAGGACTGTTCGGTCTGTCGTACGCATCCGTTAGCAGACGAGTTGCTATTTTCAGAGAAAAACTTCGTGTCGATAAAACCTTTAAAAAGGAATATGATAGAATAAGTGCGTTAATCAAGATGTGACCCAAAGTTTTGTTTAGAAAATTATAAAAATATGAAAATAGTATTCGTCAAGTGTTTTAAAATTTGTATTTATACGGAAACTTTATATTAACTGGTTGGGCAGAAAAATTAGAGACGATTACATGCGAGGCAATTCATTTTCGAGGGGTTGGTAGTCTACATATGGGATCAAAGAAACAAGTTATCCTCCACATCAGTGACCTGCATTTTTCTGCGAAATGTAATGAGCAGGATTTGGCAAATCGTAAATTGCTCTTTGATGGTTTGCTATACCGGCTTAAAACTATAGAAAACGAATGGCGCCCCACTCTTGTGTGCGTTACAGGCGATATTACCGATAAGGGGCAGCCGGAAGGATTTAATGATGCAGAGGTGTGGCTTAAACAACTTTCTCTTGAACTAAAGATTGATATTACTAAATTTCTTTTAACTCCAGGAAATCATGATTGTGTTAGGGATCAACAAATTTGCCCAAAATTGATACCGAGCACTTCCGAAGAAGCAGATTCATTGTTGAAATTCAGTACTCCCCCATACTTACAAGATAGGTTTAAGGCTTTTTCCGATTTTTGTAAGAACATTGGCATCCATCCTTATAAGCTTGGTGAAACTGATTCTTACCTTATCGGAAGTAGGGAGATCGATGGTATACAGTTCATTGCTTGCAATACGGCTTGGTTTTCATGGGAACAAAACGAACAAGGCAAGCTCTGGTTAGGCCTTGAAATTCTGCGCTACCTTGAAAGCAATAAGCAATTAGTCTGCGAAGGTACTAAAACCACAGAGAAAATCTCTATTGCCTTAATGCATCATGGAACTGCGAAGTGTTTTCATCCTCTGGAGTCTGAAGATCGTGGAGGAAACAGGCCTCCCTCCTTAAGCTATCTCTGGAAACGTTCTCATTTGGCCTTATACGGACATAGCCATGAAAATGCTTTAGATGCTCCTGATCAACAAAAAGCGCATTGTTGGGTAGTTAGAGCTGGTGCCACAAACGCAGGCGCGAATTTTCCTAACAACGTTAATTTAATCCGACTTTCTAATACTGGATTTGAACTGCGCACGCTCGAATATAATCCAGCGGATGCTGGTAGCCTTTGGAACAAAAGCTCGGCGGCAAAAGCATACAATTGGATGACAGCCGCAACACAACAGCTTTCAAACGACCAGTCAACCACCAAACAATTGCATGAGACACCGATAGAATTGATCCGGGAAAGAGCGGTTAAATATGCCGCAGAAGTTATTATTAACAAGTCACGCCAGATCAAACCTCGTGGCAATCTCCCCGAGCAGATTTCTCTTCAGGTGGCGCTAAAACCCGAATCCGAATCAGACACTGAACCCTTTTCCCCGACCCCATCCACGGATAAACCAAAGCTATCATGCATGACTATTGATGAGGCTGTTTTCAGGTCACGTCTCACTATTTTATTTGGTGACCTTGGCGCAGGCAAGAGCACGCTTCTGGCTACGCTTGCGGAAAAGATAGGTGATAAGGTTCCCAAATGTTTGCCACTCTTTATTCCTGCCCCACGGCTGGAAGTTTCAGCAAATGATGGCGCTGATAAGTTAATTGCCCAAATTGACAGTTTCATGGCTACTGACCTGAATGCAGGTGGTCAATGGTCATATAAACGAATTCTGGATGATGGCTATGAATTGTTGTTGCTTGCTGACGGGTTGGATGAAATTGACAAAAAATCGGCTATCCATTTGATACGATTGCTCGCTAATCTACCGGAAGTCTATAGCCGAGTCACGGTGGTTCTCTCATCTCGATTCTCTGAAGTGGCAGGGATAAATTTTGAGCGATGGCAGATATGTCAGGTTTTGCAGGTTGATGCATCACAGAAGGAAGTGTTGTTTAAAAATGAGGCTCTCGCCCAAGGATCTGAAGAAGCTGAATCGGCTAGCATCGCAAACAAAGCCAAATTAGCGCTTGAAAACAACCCGCCTTTAAATACCATCGCCAATACCCCTCTTGCCGTACGTTTACTTTATCCATCACTAGTTATCGAATCATCTACTCTACAGGAACGAACTCTGGGTGACTTACTGTATGAACTTTTGTTACAGCGACTCGGTGACTGGGCCGAAAAAGATGTTAAATCTACTCCGCTAACCGAATTGGAATCTGCCTTTCCCACGCCTGAATACCGGGCAATCATAATGGGTGAATTGGCCTTTAATGTTCTTGAGAAAGGCACTCTTTCCAGAATTACAGCAATAGAAACAATAAAAAAACACATACATGAAGACAAACGATCACATGCTGATTTGATTGCCAAACAGTTTCTTGATTTTCTCGAAGATGCAGGAATTATGGCTGGCAACGAATCTATAAACTTTATCTATCAACCATTAGCTCAAATTTCTGCCGGAGTTTTCCTCGCAAAAAAGGTCCAGGAAAATTCCTCAATAGAAATACATGAAATTGAGTTGTGGAGGGTTGTCTCATTTGCTGGCACAATGATCAGACGTATGAATTGTTTGGATGACGCCCGCGATTGGTTTAACGATTGTATTACAATATGGATGAAAGAACGCAGAGGCATTGCACCATCATGCTATGTGTGTGATGAATTACGTGATACTCTCCTTGCTCAGCGGTTGGTTGAACTGCTCCCACAGCTTAAGCGACGACCATTATGGTACCTCGAAGAGGAACGGGCAGCTTCAACACAGGCTATCGCCATAACCTTGGTGCTTGCTGGCAATAAAGGCTTTGATTGGCTCTATTCTGAATACCTTGATCTTCGCATGCCTCCAACAAATTACGGTTCAGCCCTCATTGGGAGTTTGTACGGTAAATGGGCGTTGCTTGTAAAGCCACTATTAACTTCGGTTCAGCAACAACGATTGACTGAATTGGTCCCTCCTCTCTTGGCAACAAGCCCCCCTGGAACCTACGGGTTTTTAGAATGTCTGGCATATCTTGTGCCGGATGCCTTCGAGCAAACTCAATACCTCTGGCTTGTTGCCGGGCAACTTGACAACCCACATTTTTATCGTTGGGCAAAAGAGCAGTTGGTACATGCTTTCTCGGCAGGGAAACAAGATGTTGTTAATTCAATTTTGGAACGGAAACCCGGAAAAGAAGGGGCTCTTCTATGGATTGAGTTTAACAGCGAGAAGAAGCTGCCGGCATCCATCTTAAGAGCGCTTTTGTCAGCCAAATGGTCGTCGCAGATGGAGGAACATAAATTTGCTAAAGCCCTTGAGAGCTGTCAGTCTCAACTTGGCCAAAATCGCTGGCGTTCTTTTATGCGCTGGTGTTTGACAGATCAAGATCATGGAGTTGCAGCATCGGCGGCGTTGGAGCTGTTGGGGCAGGGAGAAACAAGTTTTTACCTTCTTGGCAATGCTTTATCCAAAGTTCTGGATACGGGAGGGCTCGGCAATAAAGCGGAAACCGCAATGCGTAGGCTTGTTGCCCAGGCAACAGGAACCGAGATCAACTGGGTATCCTGTCTTTTCGGCAATACAGATCGTACAATTGGTGCAAGAGCTGGTAGTTGGCGGATTCTACTGGAAGCTCTGAATGCCGGTTTGGATAATGGGCCTGATCTACTTGCTGGTTGTATTGATGCGATTGGGCCTTACAACCTGCCGAGATATCCTGATGTTCGTTTGGCCTTCCAAACGCTTCTGACTGGCCAGAATGGCCGGGAATATAGAAAGGACTTACGTAATGCGCTGAATCATTACAATCCTTCTGAAAGACATGCAGCAGCCATGATTTTGACGGTGAGTTGCCCCCATGATGAAGGCCTTGCACTTATAACGGCAGTTTCTTTTGTGGGACATAGATATCGCTCCGATTACTGGGAATGGGATAAGTTTCTTGTCACCCTGAACTTTGGACCTTCCGTACTGGAATCCCTCAACTCGGCCCTTTCCACATTTAACCCGAAAGCAAGAAGCTTCGGTTTGGCATTGCTGTTAAGGCATGGCCTATCTTTATCAGAACATGATAAACGCGAATTATTATTGTCAAGTGATTGGCAAATTCGGCAACTCCTTGAATCGATGGAGTCATCAGATTTTGGGTTAAAATCTGATTTTGCACGAAATGTACTGGTTAATGAGCTTGAAAGCAGATCACTACCTGAATGTAAACATATCGCTGAAAGTTTGTTAAAGTTCCACAGAGAACACCTTTCGGATGTGCAGCGGGCAAAATGCTTTGTTGCAACAATAAATGATCAAATAGGATGGTGGCTATCTTTTGATGATCTTATTAATCAACTCAAGATCGATACAAATCTGTTTAAGGAAATCGTTAGTCTTCGCAAAAAAACATCTCCTCAAGATTTTCCTAAGCTTCTCCAGCATATGATTGGCCCCGATGGCGGGTTCAATGTTTTATGGGACGAACTCCTGTGGGACTTGTTCTGCTCAGATCATAAGTTGATGTCTCACAGGGAAGATGACATTGGGCTTGAACTCTTCTGGCTTGGGAAGAGAGCACCTGAATATGGAGTAAACATTGGCAAAGCCGCAGCAAATCTGCTTGATGACGAGCGGATTCAAAAACATCGATGGACAAACCACTTCCATTGGCTGGCAGTGCTAGCGGATGAGTTTGTAGGGCTTGAAAAAAACAAACTTAAGGAAATTACGTGTATTGGGAGTCATTTTTATGGAGCTGCAACCACTTCACTTTTAAAGCGATTGGGGGAGATTCCCTCTGAATTCACAGTTAGAGATAGGCACAACTCAGTGCCAAAAAATCTTTTTAACAAAGACAATCTCTCATCACAAACTTCTTTGGAATTACGGGATAAGTTACTTAATTCCGCAAGAGAATCGGAGTGGTTAAAGCCTGACATTGAGGCATTGATAACCAGTGCTTTATTAGAGTATGAAGTTACTCAAGAGTTTCTTGATGAGCTTGCGGCTAAAGGCAACAATGGCTGTCTTATGGCAGGTGTTTTTGCTTTTTGCTGTGAATTAGATATAAGGGCTGACTATGCTATTTCATTCATAAATTATTTCGAACCTCATGACCGTCAAAATTCGGCTGCCTTAAACAGGCTAAAATCAGTAGCCATGCTTTCGCAGTATGCTCTAACTCGATTAAATTCCACTGCAAAAGGTGAATATGTATCAGCACTTATTCAAGCCATCAATAGGGAAGAACATAACAAAGGTCATTATTTTTATGAACTGCTACGTTTGGAAAAATCTCTTACTCCTGATCAAATAGATATATTATTGCCTTATTTTGCACAAAATAAATTCGCTTTCGGACTAAATAGACAGACGGTCCATCTCTTATCAGAATGGGTACGTAATTTAACTGATACAGCGACAAAAGATAAACTAATAAAAGTTTGTCCTATTTGTTTCGAAAGCCTGGACATGGGGTCATGGGATGACGAAAGCCTGAATACACACTCACCGGCTGTCCTTCTGTTCTTTCCCCTATTGTATTGGGCAATTGGCGGTGAACCTGATGAGAAAGGCTTGCGGATTTTTGCTCGTGCTATCAAGCTCATGTTTCATCACAGGAGTTATTCAAACGTTGCTTCTAAACCGCAGCAATATGAAATAATACAGTCCGTTAGTCCTCTTTTGTCCTGTGTGCCGCAACATATTTTGAGGAAAGCTTTGGAACAGTTGATGGATTTCCCTGAACCTGAAGTGAGGATGTGGGTACAACTCTTTCATTGTTTTGTAGGTCAATAGGTTAGGAGGAGAGACAACAAGATTGTTATCTGGTATTAATATTAAGGTCGAATTATGAGCATTAAGTTAGTTCCAACATTGGCAGATGCCATAGAAAAATATTACAATCCTGCTGATTTTTTAGAATTAGGAAATCTATGGGACGTTCTTCAGTTTATAAGTTGACGTGGTAATTGAACTGAAGAAGGTAGTTGACTCCGGTTAAATAAAAGCAAACATGATTTCACCCCAGTACCATCTGCCGGAGCTACGGGGCAGGCAGGGCAGACTATGTTGAATAATTGTAAGGATAAATACAAAAAAGAGGTGAGGAAATGCAGAATGTAAAATATGAAGTTAAAGACAATAAACTTATTATTGAGATAGATTTAACAAAAGAGTTTGGCCCCTCAAAATCCGGCAAAACAATAACAGTCGCCAGCACACGTGGTAACCAGAAAATCGAGGGCACTGATGTTGTAATTGGTTTGAACGTTTACAAATATCCGGAGAATGGATAACATCCACGGTTCAGGGAGAGTGAGGGGGACGTCATAGAGTGAGGGGGACGTCCTTAAATACTCAAATAACTCAATCGGGAGGAGTTTCGGGACGCTCCTTGATAAATTGATATGTCGATTAAATCTTGAGCGAGTACTGGGACGTTTAAGTAATCAATATTTCAAGGCCCGTCCCATAAGGCCCACAACATTACCAAAATACTGTTTTTTAGGCATTAAA
>JAPVVG010000203.1 GCA_028571455.1 Desulfobacteraceae bacterium
TGATTAGCGTGAACCCCATATTCTGAAGCTAATTCAGATATTGTTTTCTGACCCTTTATTGCATCAAGGGCAATTCTTGCCTTCAATTCTTTGCCATGTTTTTTTCTGCCCATTCTGTGCCTCCTTTTTCTTGGAAACACATCTTAACACACTGTCTCATTTTTGGGGTCCACTATATTTATTGTGTTATAATAAGAGGTTATGCCTTGCTCGTTTTAATATATAACGCCCATGATTTTATGCGTTTCTCATTTTATTTTTGGTTTTTTGCGGAATCGCAAACCGGTTATCTGGCCAAGTCCGTGTTGATGCGATTGATATACCTTGTCAACGGCTTGCCGATTTCAACTCATGCTCGATGCGCTCAGCCAAAAACATTTTCTTTAAATTTTTCTGCAAAGCTTTCCTGTCTTATTCTAATTTCTATAACTATTGGATTTACTTCAAAAGGTTCAGCCAATTCATTCGAGGCATAAGACTAAAATTCATGTGAAAAGATGTCTGCCTTTTGAGAATAGCGAACCAATCCAAAAACGGCAAACTTCCTTACGGTCGAATCCCGCCTGGCGCGACTGCAGGGAGTTTCAATCATCGGCATAAATAAGTTGACAAATAATATTTATAAATATATAGACAACATATTATATTTTGGACATATATGTATAGACAATACGCTATTTGATGTTCATATACTTATAAACTGTTTTATATCTATAATGTGTTTATTACCATGAAGGCTTTTCAAAAAAAACTGATTATTGAGCAGTTAAGCTCTACGCTAAACCGTTTCAAAATTTTAAAAACAATTATTTCTCCACAAAAAGGCTGGATACGTGCCATTCGTGACGCATTGGGGATAAATGGGAGGCAGTTTGCACAACGGCTCGAAGTTAACAAGTCGCGCATAACACGCATCGAGCATGATGAGGTCACTGGAAACGTGACTTTAAGAACTATGCATCGTGCGGCTGAGGCTTTGGACTGCGTATTTGTTTATGGACTTGTTCCAAAAACCAGCCTGCAAGATACAATACAAAAACAGGCAAACCTCGTTGCAAAGAAACGAATGATGCGGGTTTCTCATACTATGTTACTTGAAGATCAAGGGTTGTCTGAAAAAGAAAAAAAGAAGGCTTTTGATAATACTGTAGAAGAACTGATTCAGACAATGCCAAAGTCATTGTGGGATGTTAAATGACTATTGATTACCCGGAAGGCGCTACGCCTTTAGAACCTGATGAAACAGAAGGACTTCTGCTCACCCATATTACAACACGAGGAGAGCTTGATCGCTGGGAACAGGACAATATCAGTCAGGCATACCTGTGGGCAGAGCGCCTTAAAAAGACAGATTTTTTCAACGAAGATTTTATATGCCGGCTTCACAAAAAAATGTTTGGTAATGTCTGGAAATGGGCTGGTAAGTTTAGAAAAAGCAATAAAAATATCGGGTTCAATTGGCAGGAGATAGCTGTCGAACTCAAGAAACTCTGCGATGATGCAAAAGCATGGACCGAATTTAAAACATTCACGCCCGATGAGTTTGCGGTACACTTTCATCATCGTTTGGTATGTATCCACCCATTCCCAAACGGTAATGGGCGACATGCAAGACTAATGGCAGATCTGATACTCGAAAAAAATTTTAAAAAACCTGCTTTTACCTGGGGAAGCGCAAGCCTTATCAAGCAAGGTGAGAGCAGAAAACGGTATATTGAATCATTAAAAGTGGCCGACAATCATGACTATTCTTTGCTGATGGAATTTGTGCGATCTTGATTTGAAGATTTCCTGTAGCTTGCTGCAGGGTTCTTCAATGTCATCTTAATTCCTTCTTAAGAGCCTCAAGTAGTTCCTGAATTTTCGCCTTCTCAACGCCCTCTTTTCTTATAGATCTAAAAAGTACCGGCACCTCGGCCATCAATTCCTTATCGGAAACGATACCAACAGGAATTTTACCTGCACTAATGGTGGCTAAATCA
>JAPVVG010000204.1 GCA_028571455.1 Desulfobacteraceae bacterium
AAACTTTTTATGTCGTTCATTGAAAGCCTCTCTTTCTGTTTGCCTTAAGCGGTTCACAAATCGAGAGGCTTTCTTAAAATCCCGGAAATGTCAAACTTTGGGAGTCACCCGGCAAAGCCGGGAGTTTACC
The DNA here is from genome assembly GCA_028571455.1 of Desulfobacteraceae bacterium. Classification (GTDB taxonomy): domain Bacteria; phylum Desulfobacterota; class Desulfobacteria; order Desulfobacterales; family ETH-SRB1; genus Desulfaltia. Next base: position 131 of record JAPVVG010000204.1, read on the forward strand.
TAATTTAATTAATGAGCCAGCGCCCTGATTAGACTACTTGGTAGCCCTACCCGAGGCCTCTGTTTCTGCAGAATCCATGAGCACCAATCTCAGGGATGTCCCAGATAGGCACTACCCAGGTTCCTTTATCCCGCTTACCAGAAAGAAAGGCATTTCCAGGTCAATTCTTTGGGTTTTAATGTCCTGAAAACCGAGACCTTCAAGGTGTTTCACGTATACTGCAGGCGAGCGGAAAGAACGAAAAAAAAGTAAGAATGGAATCATGAAATATGACAATGTTGTTTCAGCAACTTCAACCGGACCTCTCTCGAAAATAAGCAATGTCCCTCCAGAATCCAAAGATCGAGTAGCATTCGCCATGAACTGCTTTGCTTCTTTTTCTGGCCAATCGTGGAGCATGGATTTAAAGGTTATCAAATCAAAGCCTTTGGGCAAAACATCGGCCAATGCGTTTCCCTTGACAAACGATATTCTAACAGCTTCTCCTTTAGAGTGAATATGTTCTATCCCTATATCGCAAACTAAGGGGAGGTCAAAAACAGTAGCATGAATGCCGGGGAAGTTCTTGCAAATTTGAAGTACAAACTCTCCGCTATTTCCTCCGATATCCAACATATGCTGATATCGGCCAAAATCGTGGTATTTCTATACATACTTGAGCCTCATATTTCGTCAAAGATGTCGTTATCCGCACCCAGCGCTCGGTTAACTCGTAGTTCTCAGGGCTATAATCAAAACATCTATGGTAACCAAATAAGTCAAAAATACGTGCATTGCGATTAAATCGGTCAGGGTTATTAATCAAGCTGGTAAAAAGATCTATGAAATCAGGTACAACGAGGTTTGCAAATTCTAGTTTTGCTTCTAACAGATCACGATATTGTAAGGCCTTAATAAATTGCCGGCTTAGCTTGATTGCACCATTGTATTCTTCAATAACTTGATTTGCTATCAATAAATCGACTATTAATTGCAGTCCTTGACTATCGCCTTCAAATTTCTTATTAAGATCATCAAGGCTAATAGAATGATTCTCGCAAAGATAGTCAATGAGGCGTAATTCAAAAGCTGTTCCCAATGCCCGCGCATCTACAATGCTTTTGAGGAAGGAATCCACACACAGATAATCAAACTCCTTGCTCTGATCATGCCGGTACGAACTCGTTTTTCGTGTTAATATATCCATCAAAAAATCCCATAATACCCGCTTTTTAGAATTACTAAATCCTTTCCTTGCATTCTGTAATCAACACCAACGTCATATTGCAAGTGATCCAGGTTGGATCTGTTTTCTTCCACAAAAGAGATAAGTTCTGCCGGGTAGTCCATTCTTTTGAGGAAAAAGATCAATTGGTCCACATTATAACGCTGGATGGTTTGGATCCCCTTCTCTATGCCGCTAAAAAAGCGATAGGCCCTCTTCAGTTAACTGAAGAAGAAGCGAGAACGACGGCCCGACGGGTATATGAAAACAACCCCCGTTTGACATCTTTTGAGATCGGGCAGGCAATCGGTCGTTCAAGGCAGGCAGTCGACGCGTATATAGCCGATTTAAGAGCGACATTCCAGATGGATCTGGATTTGAAGATATTACGAATGAACGGGCTTCACATCCCACAGGAGCGAATGGCGAACCGGCTTGGTGTACTACAACAGACTATTTCTATCCATTTACAAAAAATGCCAGAATTGGCAAAACTTGTAAATACTGATTTATCGAAAGGATTTACAGTCTCACAAGTAGCTGAAAAGCATGGTTGGACTGAGCCGATGGTCTGGTCCATTGCGTTGGAGGGCAAAAGCGATCTTGATAGATTCAAGGCGCTTAACTGGGGACTGCGGACATGGGACCTGTGGAACTGGAATGATTGCTTTTAATTAAACCTCGGGCTATGCCCGAGCGATCCTAAAAGGTTTTACCGTTCCGGCGAGAATATTGAACGGCAGAGTAAAGCGTTTTTTGAACATCGAACATCGAACGTTGAACGTTGAACATCGAATAATGAAATCGCTTCGCTCCGCCAGTTTATAAATTGGCAGAATACCTTATTCAAAATTCGATGTTGGATGTTCGATGTTCGACGTTCATAGCCTTTTAGCTTGACGGCTACGTTCTTGATATTGGATTATAATCTACAGGAATCGCGATGCTTTTAGACCCCTTCGAGGGGTCTTCATCAAACCACCCGTTCTACGGGTGGTAGGTGATTTTGTGATAAACGTTTCGGAGACGATTGGCCTGCCCGCCACCTGCCCGCAATGCCTTTATTTTAGCATCAATGGCGAAGCCGTAGTCGTCTACTGCGAGGCCTTGATAACAAAGAAGATGGGGTATCATCGGCTTTCCTGAAAGGTAAACAAAATGGGATTTTTTAATTATTTTATACCTCATTTGTATTCGTGTTATAAAAAGTCATCAAAACATAGTGAAGCACCAAGTAAATCAAATGAATAATATATTTTTCCCATTTTGTTTACGCTCAGGGGTTTTATTGAACAGTAGATGTCGGCGGTCTTCTGACCTCTAAATCCAGCTTACCGTACTGTGCCTCGTAATTCGTCAGAACATTGTTGAGCAGTGTTGCCAGCCGCTTGGCCGCGAAGGGGCTCAGAACGATTCGGTCCGAGAGCTGAATCTTTATCTCCTTCTGCCCTGCTTGCCAGGACTGGTTCATGCCAAAAAGCAAAACGATCTCTTCCTGTCCGCCTGCCACATTGGTTGCATTGGCATACACACTCCGCATGTTCGAGTCATCCCACACAACCTTAGGTTGAGCGCCTGCCTGAGCCGTTCCCCCGGTTGCTCCAGTTTTTTCGTCTTTCTTATCAGCTGCCATACGTCCTCCTTTTAGTTTGATTATAAAATTTCATATATTTAAAATAAAACTATCAAATTTTAAAACTATATGCAAATTAAATTTTCACAAACAAAATGTTTAGTGCTCTTTAATTCATTTTTTTCTCGCCGTTATCAGAAAAAAGGGCATTTCCAGGTCGATTCTTTTGGTTTCGATATCCTGAAATCCGAGATCCTCAAGCTTGTTTTCATATATTTCCGGCGAACGGTAAGAATGAAAAAAAATTAAAAGCGGAATCATTGAATACGGTATTGTTGTCTCGCCTAATTCAATCGGAGCTCGCTCAAAAATAAGAATGGTACCCCCAGGTTTCAGAGCCTGTTGTGCATTCACGATGAGCTGTCGAGCCTGGTTTTCCGGCCAATCGTGGAGCATGGATTTGAAGGTAATCAGATCGAAACCGTCCGGCAAAGCATCCGTTAATGCGTTTCCCTTGATAAAAGTTATCCTGTCTGCTTCTGGCTCAGGTCTTATGTGTTCCATCCCTACGTCGCATACAACGGGAAGATCAAAAACGGTTGCATGAATGTCGGGATGGTTCTTGCAAATCCTGAGAACAAACTCTCCACTGTTCCCTCCAATATCCATGATCCGTCCATATGGGCTGAAATCATGGTATTTTATACATACCTGAGCTTCATACTTTGTTAATGTTGTGGTTATGCGCATCCAGCGTTTTGTCATCCGATGACTTTCAGGATTCGTATCAAAGCATATGCCATAATTGAACAATCTGAAAAAACGGGATTTTTTCATAAATTCCTCAGGCCTGCTGATGAACTCATTGAAAAAATTCATAAGATCGTGAGCAGCAAGTTGAGAGATAACCAGTTTTAACTCTAACAGGTCACGATATTTTAGGGCATCGGCGAATTGCCGGGTTAGTTTTATTTCCCTCTCACATTCTTCAATCACACCATTTGAAGCAAGAAGGTCAAGCAAAAGACGCATTGCCGTGCCGCTAATTTTTATTTGTTCTTGTAAGGTACAGGAAGTGGCATGTTGTTCGGAAAAAAGATAATCAATAATGCCCAAATCAAAAGCCGTTAACAATGATCGAGCATCGACCATACTTTTCATAAAGACGTCCACATGAAGATAATCGAACACAGGGTCCTTACCATTTAATTGAGCCGAGTTCCAGATGATTTGGGACCTGCGTTTGTTGTACTCTTCCATTACAGTTGGAAAACAGTATCGCAACCAGGGAGCATATTGTTCAGGTGAAGATGCCAGATCTCTCCCCAGGTCATTGATCGGATGCCATCTCCAGTCAGCGGCCTCATCAGGATTGATTACAGGATGGGTGTCGGCAAACCCGAAAAATACGTGGTCAAACTCGTTTTCAATCAGCTGGTTTCCTACATCTGCCGAATAGGTGAAGGTGAAGATTTCCTCGAGGGGACAACTCATATTCATCTCTTCTTCTAATCTTCGTCGAGCCGCATCAGCGGGGATCTCATACGGTTTCGGATGGGTGCAGCAGGTGTTGGACCAGAGATTTGCGGAATGATATTTAATTGCGGAGCGTTTCTGTAATAAAAGCTCGCCGCGCGAAGAGAAAATGAACACAGATATTGCACGGTGGCGTTTGCCCTGAACATGGGCATCGAGTTTAGGCATGGTGATGATACGCCCCTCCGGGTCTAAAAGATCGCTACCGTTGCTGTTAACAAGGACAACGTGCTCTTCATCTTTAGGCGGCATTTTGAACACCCTGTTTTATTGTTCTTTGGATTCCAATGACAAATTGAGACGCGGCGAGGTAAAGCGGATACCCACCGTAACATTAAAAAGAATTAAAAAATCCCAAAATACGCACTCTTTAGAATCACCAGGTTGTTTCCTTCCATTCGATAGTCAAAACCCACATCATAAAGCAGATGATCCAGCTTGGATCTGTTTCCTTCAACAAAAGAAACTATTTTCTCCGGATAATTCATCCGTTTCAGAAAAAAGATCAACTGATCTATATTGATCCGTGAAAAATAGATACCGTCATTGTTCTGTTTGTTGGCCACGACAATAATCTCGCATTTCTTCAGTTCAGGCCAAATAATTTGATCAATGTTAATTTGGCCTAAGTCAATATAAGCGGAGCAAACGATTTTGTTAACAATCTCATTTATTTGTTTTTTTGCATCAAAAAAGAAGTAGAAATTTTCAAGCCGTGTATGGTTCTTTTTCATGGAATAGCAGATCCCGGATGAAACGGTACTGCCCGGGTTGCCGATATACATATGAATTTCTTCCAGGTCTTTTTTACCTGTTACCAGGTCATTGTCAACGTCGATTGAGAACATGAAGTAATGAAAATTTTCATTTGCCTTTATTCCACAACGGATAAACGGCCTGACAATATTCAACAATTTCGAGATGGATCTTTCCCTTTCTCTTCTTTTGTAGTCATAGAAATAGAATTCCCATACAATCTCTTTTCCGCGCTTTTTCACACCCCATACGGTGCGTGAAACACCAATTCCTTCTCGAATGGCCTGGACGAGTTCTAATGCACGCCCATCAACACCCATGACGTCAAAAGAATTAAACAGCAAGTTGGCCAATCTAAACTTATTTTCATAGGGGGCGAATGGCTTGTATTCCCAAAGACAAAAATCATAGAATATGTCTTGAGCTGTGGTATACTCTAATCGATCCATAGGTTTTCCCATATTGATAGCTTTTTTGTTCTCATCTTAAAGGTGATAGAAGATCTCTTTCATCTCCATATTTCTGAATATATGCATCAGAAAGTCCCCAGCATTCCAAATTTTTACACTCATTACTCTGTCTGTAAATACACATTCCAAAACCACTTTCGCTGAATTTTTTCCAAAATATATCAGGAAGAACAGTTGCAGGATATCTGCTGTCGAAAAATCCCGGTTCCCCCTCTGAAAGACACTCGGGAAAACTTTTTAAGACCAATGGCTTACCCGCTTCCCTAAACGTAGGAAGTATATTATGAAGCAATCGAGTAAAATCTCTGATACTGACGACCAAATTTTTGCTGTCCGTTCTTTCCATGGGATAAAAATTCCACAGGTGGATCTCACTTGCTTTGGTATGGCACAAATAACTCATGAGTTGTGGCACATTATGATAATTGAACGTTGTCAACACGGTATTGGTAATTACATTTACAGAATAAGATTCCAGGTTGCGAATGCCCTGGATGGTCTCCCCAAATGATCCTGGGGTTCGCGTAATAGCATCGTGAATTTTCTCAAGGCCATGTATACTTATAAAGAATTCATTAACACCTATTTCAATTAAACGGTTAAGATAATCCTTGTCAGCCAGCCGCCTCCCGTTTGTCTGTATTTGTATTTTCTTAAACCATCCAAGCGATGCTGCAAATTGAATATATTTATATAAATCTTTGAATGTGGTAACCTCTGCACCGGAAAGAATCAAATTCTCGAACCTGCCTTCATCCCTGATATCAATGAGAGCTTTTTTAAACCCCTCGAATCCAATGCCTGGCAACTGTCTCTTTAGTCCCGACAGCATACAAATAAAACAATTATTGTTGCAGCCGAACCAAATTGATATGACACAGTAGGAACTAAGATCGACTCTGTTGTAGATCATTGTTTTCTACTCAAACCTTACCCCATCACTGGAATTATTGAGTGCCTCCATCTCTAAGGGGACCCACTCCCGATAACACTGCTGTCTGATCTGAGATGATGACGATTCATATATTCTACCCCATAGTACACCGTCAGGAAATCTCTGTCTTCTCTATCAACGCCTCCGGCCAGATGGCCAAATCTGTTGTTTTTGATTATTTCATAAAGGGATTGAAATCTCTCAAAAGGAATAGAGTGATGCTTCACTGTCTTCAACAACAAAGGATACAAATCTTTCAACTGGAGCTGAGCCTTATAAATATTGATATCAAATGATTTTCTAGGATTTCCTTCTTCGGTTACCTCGAGATATTGAATATCATTATGTGAGATTCTCTCTGATGCCTGCGCAACACTACTTTCCGCTATCTCAAGTAAATTTTCATGCCTGTGGGGATCGATGATCTTTCGTAATCGTGAAAGGATATCGGGAACCGGGAGCGATGGAAACCACTCATAACGCGTCATTGCCTGCCTGGTGGTATCTTCAATGTCCCATTTGAAACCCAAATATAAAAGAAAAGATGCTGAACCGGGGTCTCTCCCCCTGATTTCTTCTTCGATTCTATCCCGGAATTCCAGGTATACCTTGTAAAGTGCCGCTTTTTCGTTGTCCTCAAAACCAAAATAGATGTGGTTGGCATTAGGCAGGTACCGTTTGAAGGCTTCAAAAAATTTGCCGGGCATAACAATTGCCTTGCAGATTTCGGTAATATTTTCGTCTGATTTGTCTTTTAAGTCTTGTCGGTTGATTCCCAGCAGGAAACGGTTGTCGAGAAGTTGCCTTTGAACCACTTTAAAAGAATGTTCAAAAGCGATTTCAACATCCAGCCCCGTCACGTGCTGAAGAAGTGCCATACCTTTTTCTGCAGATCTCTCTGTCCCGGACACAAATACGTGCTTGCTCGGTTTGCCTACAGTCGATGCACTTGATGCAGAAGGCGCCGAATCAATAGTACCCCATCTCTCTTCATAATTCCGAACGATGTTGCTTAACACTATCGCCATTTTCTTCGCAATAAGCGGTCTCAACACAACTTGATCCGTTAGCCGGACACGAATTTCATTCCGGCCTGTCTGCCGAACCTGTTCTACACCAAACAGAATTTTGATCTCCTCCCGGCTGCCCCTAACCTCTGTAATATTGGCATATGTACTCCTCATACCGGTATCATCCCAGATAATTTTGGGTCCATCTCCGGTCTGTTTTATATTGTCCTTTGCACCCCTGAGTTGATCTGCGGACACAAAATCTCCTTTGATGCTATTTATAGTGCCCCTCTTAAATAACATTGCGGGCCCCGATAAATCAAGGCCCGCAATAAATGGGTTACCTATGATAAAATTGTCATTGGCTACGGAGTATTATTCCGATTTTTAATCCTCATCCCCGATTACGATTTTGATATCGTCCTTGGGATCAAAAGGATTGTATCCTTGTTTTGCTTTATTCACAAGAAAATCCATGAGCCAGTCATTCTGGCCGGCATTCAAAAATGCCCGACCAGGAGCCACAGGCTCATCCGTATCCATTGAGGTGTCCATGGAAATCAGACCCGGTGAGCTGTGCTTCGTGTTGGATTCAACCACCGGAGCAAAACGCTCACCCGCGTCAAGGGCCTCGCT
>JAPVVG010000205.1 GCA_028571455.1 Desulfobacteraceae bacterium
GCATTAAAGGCAATAAGATGTTTGGTTTTGGATCGGATCAAATCCTGCAGCCTGTCAAGATCAGGGTAAACACTTTTTCCAAGAGTTACGGTAAATGATGGAATGCGGGAAAGGTTGGTGATTACAACGGTGTTGGAATTGCATTTATTGATGGCTCTGAGCGTTTCCGAAGGTTCAAATCCCAGCAGCACATCTGCCTCGCCGTCAGATATTATACTGCTTTTTGCGCTGCCGAATACAACGGCAGATTCAACCACCCCGCCCCTTTGAGCCATGCCATGTATTTCACTCATGCGGACAGGAATGCCGGACAGGAGCGCAGCTTCTCCAAGCACCTTTGAAGCAAGTAGATTTCCCTGCCCTCCAACCGCTACTATAATTAATCTTGTTGTATTCATTATGTTAGTCCTGTTTTTCGGTAATTGTTCTCTCATATTCACTGGAATTTGGATTACGTTTGTATTTATTTTGTAAAGGGGCTATCCACTTCGCTACCCTAAACGACAAATTGTAGGTTGGGTTAAGCCGCCGGTCTGCAACTAATTTTGTTGGATTCGCTAACTTTTCAGTGATCTCAGTGCGTTGAGGTTCTATTAAGTCGGGCGAACCCAACAAAAGTGATGACTATAACCGCTTAACCCAACCTACAATATACCCAAGGACAATGAAGTGGATACCCCCCCCTTTTTTGTAATAACCATACGGTATCGCGCTTCTTATTACAAGTTTTTCCTTTGTGAGAAAGTAGAAGAGAATCAATTTGCTATTCCTAATCTTCGGAATAAAACGTAAAGTCTGTTTTCGATTTTTTGATAAAGAATTTTAGAAAGCCGACTTCTTTTATTTCTTTCAAATTAATTTTCGGACGAACAGCACTTTCACTTAATACGGTTCCCCTTAAATTAGGATTTTGGCGAGTTAAGATGATGGCAATTTTTTCAGCCTCTTGCGGATCTTTCGCCTTTACAAATCTCGCGGCATAAAATCCATACTTTTTGAGTACACCGTCAAGATTTAAGAGGAAATTCTCTCCATGTAGTTGAACCTTGAATCTTTTCATCCAATCCTCTTTGTCGCCGCGCTTCACCCGCCGGACGGTGAATAACGAAAACCTTTAATTTATAGAGATATTCGGAACGTTATATATTAAAACGAATAAAGCATAACCCTTTGATATGATTGACAAGTTATTTTCGTCTGCTAAGCGGCATAATTTAGCTTTTTACAAATTTATCAATACTCGGCAGAAACAAGCTCAAAAATAAAACTTCCGACCCCCAGCCTGCTTTTTATTTTAACCGGGATTTTTCTTTCATCTGCTGTGAACCATATTTTGACCTTAGGATCTTTGCTTTTTTTAAATATATCGCTGATGCTTTCTATGTCAGGTTCCACGAGATAGGTGTCATATGTCTTGTTCGCCAGTTTGATCTCTTCTCTTTTCAGGACTGTTGCTTTCACTGATATAGACTTTTTTCCATCGGTGACAGGCAGTTTGATCTCTAAACTCTCTTTTAGATCATAAAGGCGAATAACAAAAAAAATAGATAATGGGTCAAACGAGCCAGGCAGAATAGCAATTGGTTTCATTTTTTCCCCAAAATTAGAATAAGCAGCCTCATGCTTTCCCCAATTAAAATTCACAACAACGTTTCTTGGGTGCCTCCCTTTGCTCTCTTTTTTATACAAGATTGAACGAGTCATATCTGCATCTGTATAGCCATTTGATTTCTCTTGAATTTTGTAAAAAATATCCATAAATGAATAAGTGTTCGTTGTCATTGCAAAATGGTGTGATTTGATGCCATTTACGGTGGCCATGGGAAGCACTTCAAGAATAATCTCTCCGACCGGCACAATACCCCATTTAGCTTGAAAAATCAGTTTTTCACCCGGCTGAAAAGGAAAGTTTTTTTCAACAGCTTTAACATCTTTAGTAAAGCCTAAAATTATCATAAGTGCTGTTACAATGAATACAAGATACAGATACTTTCCTGACATGTTGCATCGGTTATCTGAAAATAGAGATTCCATTCTTCTTTGCTGCAGTTATGGCATGATGTTTTTTAATAAACTTTCTACTGCCTTGCCTGCGATTTCTTCAATGAGCGGAATCTTCTCATAAGAAGATAGTCTGTTGTAGCCAACACCGAATCCTTCCCAAACTTGCCGGCCCTTGACAATATCCCAGATCTGCCCGGAGATATTGACGGAACGGAGCACCGATTTACTTCCAAAGGTCCAGACAAAGACAACTGAGGCATCTGATTTTGATTCAGTAACTACTATCTGGCTGATGAACAGGTAACGGCAATTGAGCGTTTTTCTCAGGCTCTTAAGAAAAGCGCTATCAAACCCCACTTTGGGAAAATCTCTATCAAACTTACGATAAGAATCGGTCAATCCCTCATCGTTTAATCGTTTCAGAACATCGCTGGGAGTAACAATCCTGATAGAAGGCCACATGGATTGAATCTTGCTAAGCAGAATCTCGCCCATGATGATTCGGTGAGCGTCGTGTCTAACAAGCTCCTTCACTTTTCCATTATCTGCTTGAGCGGTTGGCTGGGCGTAAGGAGCAGGTGGAGTCTGACCGGCAGGTTCCCCGGTTTTCTTGTAGGTCTCTTTCAAAATGATTACAGGCAAAAGCGCCAGCCCTTCTTGATCCAGAGTATCTCTGCTGAACTCGGGGCTTCGAAAAGATTCTTGAGACCAGCCTTTAATTACAGGACAACAGCCGGTTTGCATCGGCAAAAAGATAAAGACAAGAAGGAGTGTCAGAACGTATGATTTACGCAAAAACATATCAAGTTTCATGGTATTCTTCTCCTGAAAAGGTAAATCGGAGCTTAATTCATTTGAAATTCTTACCAGCAGAACAGGTTAATGGTCAATTTACTCTGCGGTCTCTGTGTGCTTCGTGGTGAAAATAGCTGGTTTTTTCCTGCCTGAAGCACATTTACTTTTTTAACGGCAAAATTGCGTTTTCCGGGCAGATCTGAGCGCAGATTGAGCAGCCAACGCACATGTCCGGGTCGATTTTAACCCGTTCATCCTGGATATAAAAGGCCGGGCATGCGAGCTCATTGACGCAATTTCTGTGATTTTTGCATTTGTCGCTGATATAAAACGGCAGGGCCTTGAGCATTTTCAGGCTCTTAGCATAAAGGGTGCACATCTGTTTTGATATAACAACCGAAACTCCTTTATAACTGAGGGCTTTTTTTACAGCTTCGATGCTCTTTTTAATATTGTATGGCCTGATTACTGTAACATGGGACACGCCGATTCCCCTGACAATAGCTTCAATAGAGACATGCCCAAACCCTTGAAGTTTTAATTTTTTCATATCAACGCCGGGATTCGGCTGATGCCCTGTCATGGCGGTAGTACCGTTGTCAAGAATAATCAGTGTAAAATTGTGGTTGTTGAAAACAGCGTTTATCAGCCCTGGTATGCCTGAATGAAAAAAGGTTGAATCTCCGATAAAGCCAATGACCTTTTTATCTGTTACTTTTGAAAAACCACATGAAGTTCCTACAGATGATCCCATACAGATGAGAAAATCTGCCATGGAAAGAGGGGGCAGCAAACCAAGGGTATAGCACCCGATATCTGTCGGGTATATGGTCTCTGTGCCCTCTGCCGCCTTTTTAACCGCATAATAGGTGGCTCTGTGGGAACAGCCCGCGCAAAGATTAGGAGGCCTCTGCGGAATTTCCGGGATATCGGCCGGGAAATCGGAAAAATCGACAGTCTCCGGAAGTGTATAGGGGACATCAAAATATTTTGCCAGGCATTGCCTTACAAGGCCGGGGTTAAACTCGTAAAGACGTGAAAAAAGATCCTTTCCCTTGCCCCTTATGAGCAGGGTTAATCCCTCCTCCTGGGCGAGCGCCTTTACGCTCTCTTCCATATAAGGCTCACCCTCCTCGACAATCAGAGCCTTTTTACATTCTTTTAAGAAATCTTTTATCAGATTAGCCGGCATTGGATGTGAAAAACCGATGCGAAGTATTTTTACCCTGTCTCCAATATCCAGGTCTGTTACAGCATCATATACATAATTGTAGCTTACACCATTGCATATAACGCCAAGATTTCCATTGCCTGTTATAAAATTATAGGCACTGGTTTCAGAGATCTTTTCAGCATGTTTAAAATTTTCAAGCAGCCTGGCATGCAGCTTTCTCGCTACAGCAGGAACCGTAACATAATTAAATGGATCTTTTTTAAAATCCCCCTTTGTTTTTCTTTTTTTGATTTTACCCAAAGTCACGACTTCTGTTGCATGGTTGAGCCTGGTTGTTGTCCTGAAGATAACCGGCTCACGAAGCTTTTCAGAAAGATCAAATGCAAAAGCAACCATTTCTCTGGCCTCTTCAATCGAGGAGGCTTCGAGAAGGGGCAGTCCTGAAAGAGTGGCATAATAGCGGTTGTCCTGTTCGTTCTGGCTGGAAAACATGAATGGGTCATCTGCTGTAATAATAACCAGCCCCGCTTTTACTCCGATGTAAGCAAGGGTTATGAGGGCATCTGAAGCCACATTCATTCCAACATGTTTCATCACGCACATGGTGCGAACACCGGAATTTGCGGTAGCAGCCGCTACTTCAAGTGCAACCTTTTCATTGGTAGAGTATTCAAAATAAAGGTCGCTTTCCCGGGATATCTGGAAAAGGTTTAGTGAAATCTCCGAAGACGGGGTGCCCGGATATGTAGTAGCAACAGCAATACCCGCCTCGATTGCGCCGCGTGCAATTGCTTCATTCCCAAGGAGCAACATTTTTTGGCCCGGCTGGTCGGTTAATAATTTGTGCATTGTATCTCCCCTGAATTTTAGATAATAAATTTGTAACTATTCACATAGTCATGGCGTACCACGTTCAGCCCTTTACTAACAGTCTTCAGCCTTCAGCCTAAACAACCTGAGTCGTTACTTATATACCAGCGCTGTTTTTTGTGTAAAGGATTTTCTGCAAGAAAGCCGTGTGGTTAAATAACGCAAGAAACTTTACAAATACCGAATATTGTGCAATAAAGCGCTAATGACAAGCAGATATCCCTTGAATATCTATTGTAATAGTCAGAAACTCTATAAAACCCACTGCCAAGGGTTTTATCAGGCAAAATCGCCTTATAATTCCTTTTCGCAGGCAATAATGCACGAAAACAAATCGGGCTTTTAGGCCCGCTAAATCAAAGTTAGATTACAAAAAATTGGAAATAGTTTATGAAATTGTACTGGGTTACAACGGAGGACCATGACGAAGACTGGTTCCTTGTTGCTTCATCTTCAGAAGAAGCGTCTAAATATCACGAAGATATGGAAGGCTATGAACCAGGTGACGCAAAGGCAGAAAAAATACTAAATATTCCGGAAAATATTCCTGCTGAAACGGGTTGGCCTTCTGATGAACTTCTGCTTGCGGTCGGTGCTAAATTTCTACTCAACGATCAATCAAGAGTCGTTGAAATTGCAGGAAGGAAGTTTTGCGAGGGTATGTTGGAATCTACTCTAAATGAAATTAATGATGATGTATTCGAGGATCGTGGTGACGGGCGGCTGAACAAAACGAAAAAGTCCCCCCTTATGAGAATTGTTTGATTCATGATTTGCGCAGTTGGCAAGATATCAAAGGTTTTGAAAAGTCCAAATTTCATTTGGTATTCTTAATGTATTTGTAGTGCGACGAGAAGTTGCGTATTTTGACGGATAACAATTACAAAGGTGATGATATCCAGATCCGTATAATCACTTGTTATGAATACAGGACTATAAATTTTTGAAATATAAAGGTTTTGAAATGGCAGCAAAAAAAACAGCATCATCTACAAGAACAAAGTCAGGCACTCTAAAGAAGAGTGCAGTAAAAAAGGCAGTCAAAGCTGTATCATCAAAAACGAAAGTAACGCGCGCTAAAAAATCTAAATCTGTAACAAGGAAAGCTGCTAAATCTGTCACATCATGTGTATCCAAAAAACCCCATAAAAAATCTAAAACCACTAAGCCTTCAACTTCTCCTAGCAGAACCAAAACCGGAAAATTAAGAAAATCTACAGTTAGAAGTGCGGTAAAGACACTATCGAAAGCTAAAAAAAGCCAAAAGAGAAAAAAATGAGTAAAGCATCCTATTCCAGAAGTGTATTTATCAACTGCCCATTTGACGAGGATTATCGTCAAACATTCAATGCTATAATATTTACGATATTAAATTGCGGATATATTCCTCGATGTGCAATGGAAATTGAGGATGCTGGTGAAACAAGAATAAGTAAGATATTTAACATAATCTCAGAATGTAAGTTTGGAATACATGATATTTCAAGAACTGAATTAGACCAGGCTAACCAACTGCCAAGATTTAACATGCCTCTTGAACTTGGAATGTATTTTGGTGCAAAGCGTTATGGGGACAAAAAGCAAAAACAGAAAACATGTCTTATATTAGATAGAGAACAATACAGATATCAAATATTCATTTCTGATATTTCAGGTCAGGATATACACTGCCATAATAATGATCCCGTTGAAGTAATTCCAATTGTAAGAGGTTGGCTTAGGAATCAATCAGGAAGGACAACCATAATCGGTGGAGTTGAAATTCAAAATCGTTACGAGCTTTTCATTGATAACCTTCCAGACTTATGTGCTGCCCTACAGCTTACAGTGGATGAACTAATATTTAATGATTATACAACCATAATTGAAGCTTGGCTAAAAGAAAATTATTAACTATTGATTCATAACATTTCAGTTCACCTGACCAGTGTTCCACTACGCTTCACACCGGCCGGTGACCTCTGCGAACCCCGCAGTTAGATGCAAAGTTAGGCGCAATTAGGACGGCGTTTTTTGATAAAACATGATGAAAAAAATTTATTTTTAATATATGCCTTAATACTGCGAATATTTCAAGAAAAATATTTATCAGTAATGATAGTAAA
>JAPVVG010000206.1 GCA_028571455.1 Desulfobacteraceae bacterium
GTGGTATGTGGAGCATGCGCTGCCAGCGAGGTTACAATATGCCCTTTTTTTTCATTACATTTTATCTTTGCGATAGAATTATTCCCAAGATATTCTTTAAACCATATGCCGGCAAGTCCGGAATTCGCTAAAATATCTTTTGTAATGCCCAGGGTGGATATCTCTCCGACAACCCCTGTGCCTGATTCAATCAGCTCCTTTATGCCTTGTTTTGCGCCTGTGAGCAGATTTTCCATCTCTTCTGCATCACGCATGTTTATTAATTGTTCGACCCAGAGCTTAAGCCCCTTGTCAAATAGGACCCGTCCCTTTAAAGCACACAGCTCAAGATGTGTATGCGCATTGACAAAAGCAGGCATAATAGCGCCAGGGCCATGATCAATTACCTGGCCGCCGCTGGGATGTCCCTGACCGACCTCTTCAATCAATCCGTTACAGACCCGCACATATCCGTTTTGTATTATTGTCCAGGGCTCAACCAGTATCCATCCTGCCCTGTGCGTTATGGGATTGCCTGTTTTATATTTAATCACACTTAACACCTGTTTTTTATTTACCGCAGAGCCGCAGAGGACGCAAAGAAATTTATTTTTTTAAATTAAAATTGTCATACCGGACTTGATCCGGCATCCAGAACCCATTGAATTTATCCGCTCCGCCAAAGCACTCTGGCGGACTTTGGCGGACTTTCGCCGGAATGACGAAAAATGGTATTTTTAGACTTTTTACGAGTTTATTACATTTGATTATATAGCATATTGCGTTACCTGCAACAAAAGAATAATTCAATAAATCAGAAATTTACAATCTCAATATGATAGATCAGCAATTTTTGGTGAAAACACAATTCTTTTTCAAAAAAGAGGTGCAGGATTTAAAGCAATAATTGATATTGCCCCCTATTTATGCCATTTAATGGCTAAAACAAGGGGCAATAATATGAAAAGGTTCTACTGATAACTCATCGAAAAGATAACAAATGAAATTGACTTGGATGTTCGCTTAATATAATATATCAAAAATTAAGAATGTTAACTTGTTCTGTGAAATTAGTACTTTTTACAAAGCTATCAAATTAAAAATACATCAATATTGATGTTGACTAATTATGGAATTTTCTATAGAGTTTTATGAAACAGGTTCAGGGCGATCTCCTGTACAAGAGTTTTTTGATGACCTTAAGGAATCGGATCCTGGCGATTTTGCAGCAGTAATGGCTGGTCTAACTAAACTTCAAAGCAGGCATTATCACAGACAGCCTCTTTCAAAGCATATTGGTGATGATCTTTTTGAGCTGAGACATGTGGGCAAGTTGAACTCCCGTGTACTATATTTTTTTATGAAGGGAAAGAGGATCATTGCTTTGCATGGGATTCGAAGCAAAGCAAAAAAGATTCCCTCAAAAGATCGTAAAGTTGCTTTGGATAGAAAACGTGATTGGTTGGAGAGAAATCCGGCATGAAACGAAAAACTAATTTTGACAGATATCTTGAAAAGCAGTTGAAAGATCCTGATTTTGCCAGGCGCTACCAAAAGGCAGGTGAAGCCTGGGACGTGGCTTTGCAATTAGCTGCTTTGCGTAAAAAGGCTGGTTTATCTCAGAAGGAATTAGCTCAAAGGGTGGGAACGTCTCAACAGCAAATCAGCCGTCTTGAATCAACATCGTACGAAGGCCACTCCTTGAGCATGTTGCGCAGAGTCGCTGAGGTTCTGGGGGCAAAGGTTCATATAAATATTCAACTGCCTAAGCATTCAAAACAGGCAGCGGTTGCTGAAAACAAGGCAACTTACGGAAACAAAGATTAAACAAGTAAGAAAATCGGAAACAAACACCGGCAATGACAAAAATAATAAAGAATTTAGCCATTCTATTTTTGACGATAGAAACTTATAAGCTGAGAAGCGTTCCATAAATATAGGCGATATTAATAAATGATTAAAATCAAGAAATAAGTCAGCAATAGCTAATATCATTGATTTATTTCTTTACACTTAATGGTTATATGTAGAAAGAAAAGGTGAAATGACAAAACAATCTTGCCTTTTTTACAATAGCCGATCTTTGTGGTGATTGGTGTCCTTGGGAGAAGAGGGGTTGACATGGAAAATAAATGGCATTGGTCTTACAGGTGGCCTGTTTTGGTTCGTATTCTTGGGTATCTGAAAAAATTTGTAGTTCTTTGCGCTTATGTTTTTGCGGCTTACTGTATGTATCAAATGTGGGTGTTGGGATCTGCTGAGATTGCTAAGGAAAGATTAGAAAGAATTGAGATTATAAAGAAAGGAGGTGAGAAATAGGAAGTCCTATAAATAGGACGTTTGATCGTGATTGCCACTGGTGGCAATCTACCCTTGAGAGGAGGTGAGACCAAATGACTACAAAAGATACTGCCGTTGATATCGTTGCCCATGTTGCTGCTCGTGCTGCTGATACCTCTGCTGCTGATGATGATGTCATCAATAATAAGAAGATACCAAAATGACTTGCGAAGATTGCTAATAAAGTGTCTGAGAGAGAGAACTGGAATTTCATCTATTTTATGGGAAGTCCTATTTATAGGACATTACAGATTGCGACTTTCGGCATATAACCACCCGCTGGACTCTGACGGCAAAAAGCCGCCGCAGGTCAGCTTAATAGTTCGCTTGGAGAAATAAAATATGGCAACACCGACAACCCCGAAAACATTTATTATAGACTGCCCTTGGTGTAAGGCCAAGGTTGCCGCCCTTGAGCATGGTCACGGCACAAAATTGGGGTGGATTGAAGGGCCAGAGGAACCCTATGGAACAACTCTCTCCGTTGGTGAATGTCCAAATTGCCACACTATGCTTGCCGGAGAGTCACATCAGGTTGGCTTTAAAGGATACGATTCACATGAGGATATTTGGACAGACGTTGTGCGAATTTTCCCAAAACCTCCAAAGACCTTCTCAAGTTATCGTATTCCAAAGGTCGTTAGTGACTCAATAACCGAAGCAGACAGATCACTTCAGGCTAACGCTAACATCGCCGCTTGTGTAATGCTTGGCAGGGCACTGGAGGCAGTCTGCCGCGACGTAATAGAAAAGTCAAAAACGCCATCAAAAGACACTTCGACTACCGCTAAAAAAATCAAACCAATAATGCTTGGTCAAGGCATAAAAAAGATGAAAGAAATTGGGGTAATCGATGATCGTCTATTCGATTGGAGCCAGCAACTTCATGCGTTCCGCAATCTTGCGGCTCACCCAGAGGATGTCTCCATCTCTCGAGAAGATACAGAGGATCTCCAAACATTCGTATACGCTATAATTGAATATATTTACGATTTGACTGATCGATATGAGGAATTCAAAGAACGTTTGGCAGAGAAAGCACAAAAGGCAAAGAAAAAATAGCGAACAAAGGCATTGAGAGGGACTGGGAAAGCCGGCGGCTTTTTCTCTTTTGCCAAGTCGTCTAAAAGTTATCGGGAGCATTACCAGTTTGTTAAAAAAAGCAGTTAATTAAAGTGGCATCTGAGCTTTCTTATACTTGTCGAAAACCTTGCCATATGTTCCATTATATATCGCACAACGAATTCCAAGCATTTCGTTTCCCGTTTCTTTAACCCACCATGCCCCTGAACGCTTCATTCGTATATGACAGATAAATTTGTTCGCAGATTCAATGCCCCCGCTACCAATAAACCACCTATTCGATCACCGTGATAATGTATTCTTTCCCGGTTGTTCTGCAAGTAACCAATGAGTTTTCGGATTTCTTCCTTTGCCAGACTATACCGGGGCTTCATCCGCTGAAGTCCCCAAATCACATTATCCACTTCCGCATAGAACAGCCGCGTTATTGTACTTTCCACCCATTCCAGGCATTTTTGAGATTCCTCACCATATTGCAGCTTGGCCACCTTGTGGATATGCTCTGCGCAATGGAAATAGTCCAAAATCTGGCGCCCTTTTGGAAAGCAAGCAACCATATGTTTCCACAGCCAGTTGGCTCCGTCACCCAACAATCCAATGCGAAGATCATCCTGTGGGATTCGAGATGCCACAAGTGATAGATCCTCGCCAAACTGTTCTTCATTTTGGATTTGATGCCAGCTTGCTACATGGGCTATTCGACCCTTGCCCAGCAAATATATGCGGAACCCTTTGGCCTCCTGCCATTGGCCTTTGCCTCTTTTTTCATTGCGTTTTGCTTTGGGACGCGTCGGGACATGAGCACCGTCGGAAGCTACGACCAATACCGGACGCCAGGAACTCTCGTTCAACCCCTGGCACCGTTCGGCTATCTCTTTCCGGCTGGGAATAACATCTTCCAGGCATGCATACGCACCCACCTCTTCAAATGTATCGTGCATGAAATGGTCACTGACAGCGTGGTCGGTGAGTTCTGCAAACAGCTCACTGCCACTGGAAAACGGAACCTCAGCAGTGGTCCTGGTCGATTTTTCCTGAACGTCAAACTGATATTTTTTACGGCTGATCTCAAGCACCTTGTCCAATGGCGAAAACCCATAGGAACAATCCACGCAATAAAACCAGGGCCGTTTCAAAATGCTTGCGCCCTGCATGGTCACCATCTCTTTTAAGTTGCCGCGCCGTTTTTTACACACCTTGCCGCATTGCGGGCAAGGGGCATATTCTTGCTCCAATAAACCAACGTATTTCTTCTCAATCAGGGCTTGAAAATAGGCACCGAAAAACTTTTATTTCGTTTCGGAAAACAGTTGGCTGAGTTCCATTACAGTGGGCTCTTTACCGTCCTTAAACACTTCATCTATAATTTGGTCAACCCATTTGTCCACTTCATCATGGATCATGTGTCGAAATTCCCCTGTTGGATCCTGTTCAAAAATGCAAGCCGCAGCAAGTCCCATAGCGCCCCCTTTTACAATTCCGCCAATTCTTGACGAAATCGGTATGTAAGTGGGTAAACAAAAATCTCCTTGACCGACGCGCCTTGCTGTTTGTTGGCCCGGTCCATCCGCCCGCGGCCCGTCGTTTTTCCCATGTGTATCCAGTTGGCCGCCTTATAGCAAGTACCTCTGAATCGTTTCCGGTCAACTAATGTTTCCATAAGAACCGGGCGATAGCCGTAGCAGCGTTGCCAATCATCCGGAACGGTCTTGACAGCCAACGCAAGAACCGAACTGGCAAGGTTTTTGACCTCAACCCAGGGAAAAATGAGAAACCGACTGTTATTAATGATCTTTTGTAAGTTGAACTTTCGTTGCTCATCGGTCCAACCAATCCATTGGTCCCGTGGTGCCATCTTCCAGGCTGGGCTGGAAAACTGAAAACATCCAAGAATATCATTGGTTGCGCCGGCTTTAATAAAATAGCGTAATTGCGCTCCAAAGGGCAATTGGTACCCCAGGTAATGATATCGATCAACGTATTCATACCAGAGCTGTCTTTGTTTCTGGCTATCAACCCTTGTCAGCAATATGGGAGACAGCTCCTTCAGCTTTACGGAAATGGTGGGTTGAATGTCCGCTTTTCCGGTCCGTTGAACCTTTACTGCGCCTTTATTTGCATACTGTTTTCTGGATACCGGCAGCCTTATGGTTCCCTTTTCATCCAAGCGTTCAAGAAACTGTCGGCATTCAACACTTTTAAGCTTCCCAGTGGGTCTTTTCCATGAAAATAGCTCACAGACCGTATTGGCAAGCTCAGTACGGCTGAGCTTTGGAAAGGTTTCTATTATCTCAATTATTTCATCTACTTGTTGATTTTTGATGATTTGTCCACAAAATCTCTCGAAACACATTGATTCCATTTGATTACCTGCCTTTCGTGACGATAGTTTATTATGCTATACAGGTGATCAACAGGAATGTCCAGAACTTTTCTTGCTTTTTTATAACTTTTTTCGTTAATGTATCAGGAAACCATTAACAAACTGGTAATGCTCCCAAGTTATCTTTATTATTATTTTCAAGGCTGTAGCAAGCTTTCCCAGCCCCTCATGGGTTAGCGGTAATAAAATGACAAGCAAAAGGAGGCTAAGAAATGAAGCAGTATAAAGTTTATGCCAACCCACAAGGAAACCACGAAGCTGTTAAGCAGGGATGGTCATGGCCAGCGTTTTTCTTTAGCTTGATTTGGGCTATGATAAAGAAAATGTGGGGGCTTGGTGTAGGCGTATTGATTGCCCTCCTTGTATTGGGTTTCATCATTGGTATTTCAGGTATTTCAGGTGCTGAGTCTCTGATAAACGGGGTTGTCATTATGATTAAGATAATGTTTGGCATTAATGGTAATAAATGGAGAGAAGACAACTTGTCAACACGAGGGTATGAATATAAAGAAACTGTAGCAGCGAGCAACCCAGAAGAGGCTATCGCATTTTGTATGAAAGAAAATAGTGAAGGTTAAAAGCCGCTAATAAGGCACTACCGTCGTTATGTGAAAGAATATGGACGGGGGTAGGGGACCGGGGGTAGGGGACGCGGGGGTAGGGGACGTTATGTTGTGAGTCTGATTATGTTGTGGGTTTTAGCCTTTAAAGTTCCTTTTACTTCTTCTTATTCCATTTAGTTCTTTTAATTCCTCTGGGTGTGGTGTATTCTTTAATTATTGAAGCACTACAAATATCTTA